>NZ_JAJCNF010000036.1:0-29091 GCF_020560945.1 Dorea sp. 210702-DFI.3.125 | reverse complement strand
CCTGAAGATTATTGTTCTCAAGCTTTGTTGCTCCGTCATATCCTTCAAACTCACCTTTTTCAGGATCTACAACTACATTTGCATTAACTACTGCTGCTTTTTCTTCTTTCACTTCTTCGAAAACTGGCTCTACAGAAATGTATCCAACATTTTCTCCGTCATTAAAGTGAGCAAGGCCTGCAAATCCTAAAGTTGTTGCATTTGCATCAAGTTTGATTGACTCTTTTCCTTCTACTGTCCATCCTGCAAGTCTGTATCCATCATTAGCCTTTACTTCTGGTAAAAGAATTGGTGCCTCAGCAAACTCATCAAGATCTGTATAAGTGATTGTAGCATACTTATCATCTCTTCCTACAAATTCGCCTTTTTCAGGATCGATTGCAACATTAATTGTTACGCTTCTCTTAGCTACTTCAGCTTTTTTGAACTGAGCTGTTACAACAATATATCCTGTGTCAGATCCTTCTGGGAAATGAGCAAGTCCTGTAATTCCAAATGTCTTTGCATCTGCACTCCAGAAACCTTCTTCTTTTCCGTTTACTAACCAACCTGTAAACTCGTAACCTTCTTTAGCCTCTACTGTAGGTACAAGGAACTGATCTGCTGAATCTTCTTTAATTGTATATGTAACAACCTTTGCCCCTGCCGGATCTGTAAACTGTCCCTCTTCTGGAGCGACATTGAAGTTTACAATTACGTCTCTTGCTTCTTTTTCTTCTTTGATAGCTTTTACTTTTACATTGACATCTTTGTCTTTACCATATGCTACTTCCACGTCAGTTACATCACCAACTAATTCATAGCCTTCTGGAGCTGTAAATGATGTTGCAGCAAATGTAGCTTTTTCACCTACTGTTCCATTCTTTGTTAATGAAACAATATACTGTGATCCATCTAATGGTGTACCGTTCTCATATACATAATGAACACGTAAAACAGCATCAGCTTTCTTAGCTTCTTTCTTAAACTGAGCTTCCAATGTAGCATATCCGTCATTACTTCCTTTGGCATAATAAGCAAGTCCTGTAATTCCAAATGTCTTTGCATCTGCATCCCAGTTACCATCTGTTGCTCCGGATAATTTCCAGCCAGTAAATGTATATCCATTGATTCCTTCTACTTTAGGAACATTATACTGTGTCTCTGAATACTCATCATCATCAAATTTTACATACTCAGCGTTCGCTGGATTTGTAAATTTACCCTTTTCCGGATCAACATTAAATGTGATATGAGCTGTTTTTTTCTTCTCTACCTTCCTTACTTCTGCTGTAACTGTAGTATAGCCTTCTGTCGCTGTAGCTGGGTAAAAGTTTGCATTTGCATCTTCGAAAGTAAAACTTTTTTTACTTGCTTTCCAAGTTGTGTCACTTTTTCCTGATACTTTCCAACCTAAGAACTCATATCCGTCATCTACAGTAACTTTCGGTAAATCCTGCGTATCTCCTGCACTCAACTTATACTGTGCATAGTTTGTGCCATTATCAAATTTACCGTTTTCAATGTTGAAATTAACTACCGCAACTTTTTCAGCGGTTGCATCTGTTTCTGCTTGCGTATTTGCACTTGACTCTGTTCCGTTAGTTGGCTCAGCAGCAAAAGTTGCTACTGAATTCCCCCCTACAAGAGCAACAGACAGAGAAAACGCAAGCATTTGTTTAAGAACTTTGTTCTTCATACTTGTTTTTTTCCTCACTTTCGTTTATTTAATTTCTGCCTTATCCCATTGCATGCCTATCCTAGCATTCCCATTATATGTCTTATATTCTAAGATGTCAATATTTTTGTCGTTATTTTTAAGACTTTTTAGGGTTTAAGAATTCCTTTACCTTAATATAATGATAAAAAGGAGTTTTTAGGCATATGAAGGATATTGGCGCTGTCTTAAAAAATGCACGAGAAAACAAAGAATTCACTCAGAAACAAGTGATGGAACTAACCGGTATCAATAAAAAATCCCTTTCCGGTTATGAAAATAATGTTGCTGAACCAGATCTTCAAACATTTGCAACACTGATTAATTTGTATGGACTTTCGGCAGATGAAGTCTTAGAAATTAGCACTTCTGCTCCTTCTCTTTTACTTTCGAAAAAAGAAATTTCTCTTCTTTCTACGTTTAGCAAACTTGACTTTCAACATCAAGAAGAAACATTATTACTACTACGGACTTTAACAAAATACCTTACAAAAAAATAAAGATAAAAAAACAGTCCATACGCTCTTTTCAGATTGTATAGACTGTTTTTTTCTTTTCTATTCTGTTCGAAGTGCGGTCACCGGATCGCTCTTGGCAGCCTTCCTGGAAGGAATCAATCCGCCAAGTAATGTAAGTACGACACTTAAGAGAATCAAAACAATCGCCGGTGCAGCCGGAAGGATTGCGCTGACTTGATTATTGCCTGCAAGCGCATGGATCAGCATATTTCCCGGAATCAATATCAGAAGTGTCAATCCGATACCGATGAGTCCGGCGCAAAGTCCAATAATAAATGTCTCCGCATTAAATACCTGCGAGATATTTCCTTTGGATGCTCCGATAGCTCTTAAAATACCAATCTCTTTCTTTCGCTCCAGTACACTAATATAGGTAATAACTCCAATCATAATCGATGATACGATCAGGGAAATTGCCACAAATGCAATTAATACATAACTGATCGTATTGATAATAGTGGTCACGGATGACATCATTGTTCCTACTATATCTGTATAAGAAATCACCTGTTCTTCTTTTCCCTCGTCTTCCATTTGCTGATTATAATGATCCAGAACCTCTACCACTTTTTCTTTGTTATCAAAGTCTTTTGGATAAATGGAAATGGAACTCGGATGACTGAAATCTGCATATCCGAGCTGCTGCAGATTATTATCATAGGAAGCGCTCTGTGTCCCAGACATGGACATCATAAGTTCCGTCAGATCATCTTCCGTCATATTGAACTGGAATGCATTTGCAAATGCATCCGCATCAAAATCCATAGCACCTCCAAGTGCATGTTGCAGATTTTCTCCTATCTGATTCATGGCAGATGTCATAACCGTTTCAAGTCCACCGGCAAGCTGCGTGGTCACCTGACTCATAGCAGATGTCATCTGTGTACTGATTGCCTGAGAAATGGCACCGGTATATGCACCCATGGACTGACCCATATAGCTATTCACGGCCGTACTGATCTGCTTTTGGAGACTATCCATATTGATTGCCTCTGAAAGTCCCTGATTCAGGCGTCTCTTTCCATCATCCGTCTTTATATAATTTACGAAATTCTCTGCCATCTTTGTCGGATCTGCATAATTCTTTTCCTTTGCATATGCAGTATAACCTTCTGCCAGTTCCTTTGCCATAGCTTGCAGTGTGTCACTGGAAATGTTGAAATCTATATCTCCAAATATTTCATTAGCCCATTTATTTACAATTGCATTGGCACGCCCGGTCTGTAGATACTGCTGGAAGTATGTTCCAAATTCCTCTGCGCCCGGATTTGCACCCTGTTCTGTAAGCCAGCTTTGAAAATCACTCATCACACTGGTCAACAGTTCCTTAATCTGCTCTGGTGTAATCGTAACTTCTCCGTTATTTTTCAGAATATCTTTCAAATATTTCTGAATAATGCCCTTTGCCTGATCGGAAGTCAGATATTCTGCAATCTGATTTCCAAGATTGGAATAATCTGCTTCCGGATGACTCTTTACATATTCCTGATACCCTTCCGAAAGACTTGACAGCATTTTCTGCATGCCATCTGTATTGACCTGTACATCCAGATTCGTAAGAATATCTCCCAGATTCATCTGCGGCATATTGTCCATGTTGATTTCTACCTGATCCAGATTCACCATACCGGACAAATCCATAGAATTTCCGTCCATCTGAAATGCCTTGGAAAGATCAAGTCCCGACAGATCCATGGAACTTCCAAGATTGTTCATGGCGCTGCTGTCAAAACCAAATGCATTTTTCAGAACATCCTCATCTATACTGAACAGAGAATTCATGTCAAATCCATTGTTCCCATCTGTATTGCCAAATTCTTCCCCGGTAAATACATTTACATTCGGGTTCGCAAGCTGCTGTTTTACAATCTCGCTGTCTTTTGCCTGTTCTGCCACATGATTTACAAGGTCTGCGGTATAGTTAATTCCCGGTGTCAGAGATGAAGCCTTCGCATCTTCAGCTGACTGTACGATTCCCACAATTTTTACATTCTCACCGTCTTCGACCAGTTTTTTCATGTAATCCGCATTGTCAGTTTTGTCTTTCCACACCTGATATTGATCGTCATATTCATAATAATCTGAAGCATTTACCAGTTTAAATGTCTTTCCCAAAATATCATCATAAGTATAAGTTCCAATGTTTTCAGGCGTTTTTATCGTCTCTTCGTTGATGAACTGCTTAATCATATTATCGAGTTCAACCTGGTCTCTGAGTCCCAATGTATATAATAAGAAGTCGCTCATAGAACCATCCGGCGTCAGTACAAGAACGCATTCATTATATTTTTTCGGCCATCTTCCGGCTTTTACATCATACTGTTCTTCATAGAGATCCGTATTTTCCGGCATCTCAAAGAACACATTAGTACTCATCATGGAGGACATCAGACTATTCGAACCTGCAGATGCACCAAGTCCCAATGAGGAAAATGACTGATCCGGATTGACCTGACGAATATTGTCACCGTCCTGTCGGAACAACTGCGGCATCACATTGTAAGAATATTCTATTGCTTTTGTATAGTCATGAATCTTAGATTCACCACTGTCCAGATATTTTTTTAAAGCACCAAGGTCATTGGAATCCATCTTTGAAAACATATTGGTGACCACCTGCATGACCTTTACCTTGTCTTTATCTTTTCCACTTTTCTTATCATCACTGCTTCCGGAATCCCCATTCATACCCACCATCATGGAAGTGAGATCAAATCCGGTACTTTGTATCTGCAGTGGATATTCAGACAATGTCTCTTCCTCAATGGACCGGATATAAGCATTGACTCCATTTGAAAGAGCCAGAATCAATGCAATTCCGATAATTCCAATAGATCCCGCAAAAGAAGTCAGAAGTGTTCTTGCTTTCTTTGTCCTTAAGTTATTAAAACTCAGTGACAGTGCCGTCAGAAGAGACATGGAAGATTTCCCCATATTCTTATGCTCCGGCGGTGCCAGATTTTCCTCTTCTACAATATATTCATCGGTGTCCGAACGAATCTTTCCATCTTTCAGATTGACGATCCTGGTCGCATACTGCTCTGCCAGTTCCGGGTTATGTGTGACCATAACGACCAGACGGTCTTTCGCTACCTCTCTAAGAAGATCCATGACCTGCACACTGGTGTCACTGTCCAGTGCCCCGGTCGGCTCATCTGCAAGCAGGATCTCCGGATCATTGACCAGCGCTCTTGCAATTGCGACTCTCTGCATCTGGCCTCCCGACATCTGGTTCGGCTTCTTATGAAGCTGCTGCCCAAGACCCACCTTCTCCAGTGCATCCACTGCACGCTTTCTTCGTTCTTCCTTCCCGACTCCCGAAATTGTCAATGCCAGCTCAACATTCGCAAGCACCGTCTGATGCGGGATCAGATTGTAACTTTGGAATACAAAACCAATCGTATGATTACGGTACGAATCCCAATCTCTGTCCTTATATTTTTTTGTGGAAATGCCATTGATAATAAGATCTCCGCTATCATAGCGGTCCAGTCCTCCGATAATATTCAGAAGCGTAGTTTTACCGGAACCACTGGGACCTAAGATTGCTACGAATTCATTATCTCTCAGATTCAGACTCACATCGTCTAGAGCCTTCTGTACCAGACTTCCAGTCCGGTACTCTTTTTTGATGTGTTGTATTTGAAGCATTCAAATTCTCCTATAGTTATATTTTGACTGTAATTTTTAGTTCATCTAATTATAGCGTAAATTTGTATACTTTTTCACACTGAGAAATGTTTTTAATAAAAGTTTTAGATATGCACTTTAAATGTATATTCCATACAATTTTATAAGATTTTCAAATGATTACATCTGGTGTCTTACAATGCGATAGTCATCACCATTTCTATAATATGGACATTGATAGTGCTGGTCAGAGATCAGACGCATATATTCGTCCTCGTCCATATTGACATCACACATATAGCTTTCATATTCTTCATCATATGTATAATAAGTACAAGTCTCGCAACTGCCTCTCTGAGTAGTCTTTGCCATTTTTTCTTTTCCTTCCATATAATTCTGTATTTTCTCTTTTTTTACAAACGTTCTTACTTATCATAGCACAAAAAGAGCATCACAGGAACTTTTTTATTGACAGTAAAAAACGCCTGAAACAAGTATGAATTTCTTCTACAAGTTCCAGACGTCTTTTTATAGGTTTCGCATTCTGTTATTTTAGGAAAAGAACATTTTTATGGAAAGTGCTCTTAACGTTCTTCATCTTCTTACATTTTCCTACTTTACGTTAAATGCTCCGATTCCAGGATATACAGCTGCATCTCCAAGCTGCTCTTCAATGCGAAGAAGCTGATTGTATTTTGCGACACGCTCAGATCTTGACGGTGCTCCTGTTTTAATCTGGCATGTGTTAAGCGCAACTGCCAGGTCAGCGATTGTAGTATCCGCAGTCTCGCCAGAACGATGTGAAGCAATTGCCGTGTATCCGGCTTTGTGTGCCATCTTAATAGCCTCCAGTGTCTCGGATACAGAACCAATCTGATTCAGCTTGATCAGAATGGAGTTTGCGCATCCCATCTTGATTCCTTTTTCCAGTCTCTCTGTATTTGTAACAAATAAATCGTCACCAACCAGCTGAACTTTATCTCCAAGTTCGGCTGTCAGTTTCTTCCAGCCTTCCCAGTCTTCCTCGTCCAATGCATCTTCGATGGAAATGATTGGATATTTCTCAACCAGTTTCTTCCAGTGCTCAATTAACTGCTCTGACGTATAAACAGTTCCTGCTTTTGGGAGCTTGTACTCTCCGACTGTTCCTGTCTTCCACTCAGAAGAAGCTGCATCCATGGCAATTCTGAAATCACGTCCAGGCTCATAGCCGGCTTTCTTCACTGCTTCCAGAATCGTCTCAATCGCTTCCTCATCAGATTTCAATGCAGGAGCAAATCCTCCTTCATCACCGACAGATGTCGCAAGTCCTCTTTCTTTTAAGATTGATGCAAGTGCGTGGAACACTTCTGCACACCAGCGCAGACACTCTTTAAAACTCGGTGCCCCGACTGGCATAATCATGAACTCCTGTACGTCAAGTCCAGAAGACAATGCATGGCAGCCTCCGTTGATGATATTCATCATCGGTACCGGAAGACGATTTCCTGAAATACCACCCAAAAATCTATAAAGCGGAACATCTAAGGAAATAGATGCTGCACGGCAGCAGGCAATGGATACAGCAAGAATTGCATTTGCACCAAGGTTTATCTTTCCTTTTGTTCCATCTGCTTTGATCATAGCACCATCAATCGCATAGATATCGGATGCATCCATACCTGTAATTGTATCATTAATGACTGTATTTATATTTTCAACTGCTTTCTGAACACCCTTTCCGCCATAACGGTTCGGATCAGCGTCTCGAAGTTCCAATGCCTCAAATTCTCCTGTGGAAGCTCCACTCGGTGCTGTGCCTCTGGCAATCGTTCCATCTACCAGATGTACCTCAGCTTCTACTGTCGGATTTCCTCTGGAATCCAGTATTTCTCTTCCGATGACTTTTTCAATTTCCAAGTAGTCCATGTTCGTATCCCCTTTCATCGTTTCATTTTACAGAACTCCGCCGGAAGCTGGATCCACTTCCGGTATCTGGGAGTTCAAATGATTTATTCACACAATGATTAGATGTATCTAACCATAATTAGCATATGCTAACTACGATTAAATTGCAAGAACTTTTTTTCTCATTTACATACTATTTTTCTCATTTATATACTATCTGAATTTCTATATTCACTTCAGCAATTCTTGATACCATGCATTCATCTCATCTTCATCTTTACTATTTATAAACACTGTATAATCTGTCGCCTTAATTTCAATCACATTTTCCTGGTCCAGCCACACATACATCCGGCATTTTCCAGTCTTCTTTCCTTCAAATTTCCCCAGCAGCTGTTTCTCATCTGAAAATCCATTTGTCCGGTTGTAATGATCCTCCGGCAGTCCGTTCTCTAATAATTTTACACTCCGAATCTCTTTTTTCTTCATAGTTATATTCGTATATCCGGAAGTAATTCTGACTTCCGCTCCGTCTGCCACAAGACGAATCGGTGTAAAATCCATTCTTAAAAAGACAATACACATCCAGAACAAAAGTACTACAACTACAATACAAATGCCACCGAACATATACCTTCCTGCCGGCTTTCCAACGTTTGTTGTATAATTCATACTGTTGAATCTGTCCTGCACAAATAATCTTGGATCACCCGGATTATCATACCAGCCATTTCTCCAATAGTAATCATCATCCATATACATTGGCGTTTCATCTTCACATTGTAGTACATTTTTTTGTTTCTTAATCCACATAGCAGTTGTTATAGCAATTATTGCAGGTACACACAGCACTGTGGCATATATAATAATATCCAGATTATAAATCCTTTCTTCTTTTGTCATTCTATATGCAAGATAGAGCCATGCAATCGCATTACAAATATTTGCCACAAGAAAGCAGATACTCCAGCTCTTCTTTTCCAGATAATTAATTCTGAAATTCAGCTCCGAATTCTCACTGTAAATCCGATTCGCTCCTCTTTTGAATATCCATGCAATCCACAAAAATACAATGCCGACAATTACAGAGGTCAAAAATAAAATCCAGCCCTGTGAATTCTCGGAAAACGTTCCAAGATAAATTCGAAAGCCTTTAAAAGCAAATGGAACTGCCAGTATTAGAATCAAGACAATATGATACCATAATGGCAGACTCATTCTCTCACTATGCATCATAGTCTTAGTATCGACCCCTGTCATTGCCGTGCTTTCTTCTGTATCTTCTCCCGACGTTCCCCATCTATATTGAATTTTCAAATCATAAAGTTTCCTGTGATTCCTGAACATGACACCGACTGCGCCCACAATATAACACAGAAACCATACACACCACACACACATAAATATTGATGTATACCAGAAACACAATCCACAAATAACAACTCCGGATATACCAAGTCCCAAATAAACCTTCCGTACATCTTTTTTATAATTTTTCATAAATTCTACAAGTACTGGATCTTCCTGCTTCTCACGTCGTATATGTACTCCAAGAACCATTCCATCACTGTAACCTTCTACTGCTGTTCTTCCATACACTGCATAGGCAATTCCCACCATAAAAAGATCTGTTATTAAGAATATGATTGCTAAAATCATGAAAATGCAACCTCCATTCCCTGAAATGCCTTACGGCATAAATCCATAAAATCATTTTGATCCATGCCTCGAATCGTTGCCTCTGCGCTCAGAAGCTCCAGTTCATCTGCAAGCTTCTCCTGAAATTCTCCATCTGAACTTCTTCTAGAATCCCGTAAATTACAGACAACAGTTCCCTTTCTCCGGTCAGTCTCGATAAAACCTTCTGTCTTTAATAACTGATATGCTTTACTGACGGTCATTGTATTTACCCCAAGTTCCATAGCCATCTGACGGACAGTTGGCAATGATTCACCAATCTCAAACTCACCTTTTCCGATTCCCTTCACAACCTCATTACGTAGCTGCAGGTAAATCGGTGTCTCTGATTTTGTATTAATCTTAATAATCATGATTGTCTCCTTCTGAATCTATTATCTTATCTTGCAACAAGGATTTTATATCTTCGCTATTATTTGTATTATATCACATAATACAAATAATACAATCTTTTTGTATTATTTCTTGCAATACAAAAAGATTGTGCTTCAGAAAGAAATATCAGTCTTTCACAACTCTTTACAGTCCCGCAAGCTTTCTCCGCACTCTCTTATCTCCGGTCTCATCTACCCAGTCCTTCCACTTGACTCTGCCCCGACATTCCACTCCGTCAAACCATGCCAAAATTTCTTCCATACTGACTGGTGAATATCCATTTGCATCGACTCCGACATCATAACGATATAATCCCTGCATACGATTCATCTCATTATAAAGACTCCCCTCACTATGAATATGACCATGTAAATGAATTGACTCATGTGACATAGACTGCCAGTCTGCCATTGGAAAATGTGAAAGGACATACTTTCTTCCATCGATTTTCAATACTGTGATTGGCTGCTCAACAATAAAAGTTCCTTGTACGAGTTTGTTATTCCAGTCCTTGTCATGATTTCCTGGCACAAGATGAACTTTTTTACAATAGATTTTCTTTCTGAGTGCTGCTGCCTCTAAAGCTGTAATCTTAAAAGAATAATCCCCAAGTATATATAACTCGTCATTTTCTTTCACCTTTTCATTAATATTTGCAATAATTCCTTCATTCATTTCATCAATCTGATTCCATGGCCGGCATGTGAAGTCCAATGCCTTCTCATGTCCGAGATGCATATCTGATGTAAACCAAATCATTTCTTTTCTCACTTTCTAATTTCTTTTATAGTTTTTTTATTTCTTTTCATCTTTACAGAACTTTGAATGTCCTCGTCATTTTCATAATGCTCTTCTTTTGAATCTTTATCACTGTTTGTATATCTGGATTATAAAATTTTTTAGACAAATTTTGTCTGATTTTGGCCCATAAGACTCTTTTTAATCCATTCCCAGGGAAAAATAATTTCTCTTTCCCTCAGTCATTGGTTTCGATTTGTAAAGTTGTTTTTTCTGTTTGCCATAATAAAAGGCCTCCTATGATTCATTTTATCATAGAAG
Source organism: Dorea sp. 210702-DFI.3.125 (assembly GCF_020560945.1). NCBI lineage: Bacteria > Bacillati > Bacillota > Clostridia > Lachnospirales > Lachnospiraceae > Dorea > Dorea sp. 210702-DFI.3.125. The sequence continues at coordinate 18,228 of NZ_JAJCNF010000036.1, read as the reverse complement.
ACCTTTATATTTTACATAATTCTCTATCCCATCAGTTCCTCTTTCTTACTGAGAATTGCTTCTACTGCTGCGCATGCCGGGCAGTCACAGTACTTTGCTCCTGCTGCCTTGATCTCTCTTCCGTGCTCTGCTACACCTTTGGCTTTTTCCGCTCCGCCAAATACTTTTGCTCCTGCATCGGACTCTGCAAATGCGATCAGTCCATCAATTGGAATAATATCTTCTTCCATCTCAGCGATGAATTTCTTTGTCTCTTCTGCCTGCTTGTCCGTTCCCACTGCTGCAATCCACGCCTGGGCTGCTTCTTTTGCCTCTGCACTACAGCTCGGTGCTGCAATCAGCTCTTTTGCTTTTGCTACAACATACTCTAAAGTTTCTTTTGACATAACAAATACTTCCTTTCCTGATTATGCTTCCTGCTTCCACACACTTCTATGCAGAAGACCCTTATAAGTTGATTGTAGCACATTCACCCCAGACAGTCGATAGACAACTTTTAATCTTTCACCAGCACTTCGAATGCTTCTTTGTTCTGCAAGTTCTCTTGCATTTCCCTTTAATTCTTCTTGATCTTCCTTGAAAATATGCATCAAATTATGCTTATATTCTTCCAGATTATGTACTTTATATGCCTGCATTTGATCTTGAATCCATTCTTTATATACAGGAATATCCCGCAGGACTACCGGCACTTCACAGGCAAGTGCCTCCAGCACTACTATTCCTTCCGTCTCTTCATAGCTGAAGAATGCAAATGCGTCGGCTCCGCAGTAGGCGTTCCGAAGTTCTTCTGCTTCCACATATCCGGCAAAGATTACATTTTCACTTTTCTTTTTTACTGCTTCTTTTACTTCTTGTGTCACCAGGCTGTCATTTCCGCCTCCAAACCAGATAAAGGTTGTTTCCGGCATCATCTTTGCCAGCTTTAGGAAATCCAGAATACCTTTTCTCTGAATCAGATGCCCTGCTGATACAACCACTTTACGATTCATTGGAATTTTATATTTCTCATGAAGCTCCTGCTTTTCTTTCTCTTTATTTCTGGATTGGAAAAATTCCGTATCTACTCCATTGGAAACAGCATAGATTTTCTTTTGGATTCCATAGCTTTTCAAAAGACCTTTGGAATACTCTGTCGGTGTAATGACAATATCTCCAAGACCGTAGCAGAAACAGATCCATTTCTTAAAAAGAGGTGCGAAACGGTTGGAACCGATAAAAGAGTTCCGGAAGTCCTCCATCGTTGAATGTCCATAATAGACGACTTTCTTACCTTGCATTTTTGCCAGACAGGCTGCCAGCACGGAATCTGGAAATACCGTATTAATGTGTACAATATCCGCCTCTTTCCAGCTTTTTGCTTCTTCAATATCTGCCTGCTTCAACATATTCTTCTGGTGTTTGATTGCACTGCCCACACCACTTTTTGCGACGATACCAAGACCGCCTTCGTATATATATGTCTTCATAATTTCATCTCCCCATTCTTAATCTTTGTTCAAGGTGTAACATTTTACCTTCTACCGATAACACATTAGACTGAGAATATCATCCGAAATGCTGTTGTAAGTCCCAGACTGTAAAGTGCAATGGAACATGGTTTTCCAAGCAGAATGACAAGCGAGAACTGCTTCCATGTCATCTTCGTCGTTCCTGCCAGATAGCATAAGAAGTCATCTGGTGCTACCGGAAAAAAGATTGCCAGTGTAAATAATTTTAAGAACCGGCTGTCTTTTTCTGTCCAGGAATCATATTTCTGAATCAATTTTTCCGAGAACATCTTATGTAAAACCGGACGTCCCATCATTCTGGATATTCCAAATGCTGCCAGTGAACCAATACAGATTCCTATATAATTATATACGAATCCAAGCCATGGCCCGAAGAAAATCACTCCTCCCAGGCAGCTGATTCCTCCAGGAAGAATCGGAATGACTACCTGGACAATCTGAATCAGTACAAAAATTGCCATTCCTCCATATCCGAACTTAGCGATAAATGCCTGTAATGTATCCACAGAATCCAGAATGCCATTTTTATATGCCCAAAATGCAAGTGCTACACAAATCAATAACCCGGCAAGTGAGACCAGATTCCATATTTTCGCCATTTGATTTCTATCATTAAGCTGCATAGACATTCCGTCTTTTTCTTTCTTCCAGCGCTGCCAGGTAAACCCTCTCCACCCGCTTCGCAAAGCTCTCTTTGGAAAACTGATCTGCTGTCCGAACTGCTGTATTGCGCATTCTCCTCTTTTCATCTTCACTGAACTCCTTCCATTTCTGTATACACTCAAGGTACATAGACTCATTTTCATACTGCCAGCCATTCTTTCCTTCCGTAACTACCTCTTTCAGGCAGTCATCTTTTCTACATAAAAGCGGTACTCCACCAGCCAGCGCCTCATCATATGTCATACCCTGTGTTTCACTTGTTGATGCACTGACGAAAAGATCTCCAATCTGATAATATCTGGCGACTTCATCTGGCGACACCATTCCTGTAAAGATTACACTATCTGTTACTTGATACTCTTTTGCCTTTTCTTCCAGTGTAGTTCTATATGGCCCGTCTCCTACTAAGACAAGTTTTATATTTTTTTGTACACTTTTTTGATACCAAAGCAACTCTTCAATGTTCTTTTCTTTTGCCATTCTTCCAACATAAACGAAAACAATCTCATCTTCCTTTATGCCATATCGTTCCCGAAGCGCCTCTCTGCTTCCGTCGTCAATTCGTCTTCTATATTTTTCTGTATCAATTCCAGACGGTACAACATTGACCGGACAGCTTACCCTGTAACTTTCCAGAATCCGCTCTATCTTTCCACTTGGCGCAATCATAGCATCGACCTGATCTGACAATTTTCTTGTCATCATCTGTACCAGGCTCCTGCCCCATGCTTTCTGTGGTGAGAAATAATGTGTGTAATCCTCGTATACAGTATGGTATGTGTGAATGATTGGAATATCTAATTCTCCTGCAATTCTTTTTGCCAGAAAAAATGTCGAGAATTCACACTGGGAATGAATCAGATCCGGCTTCCATGCAAGCAACTCTTCCATATATTCTCTCGCCACAACCGGAATCTTCACCCTTGCCTGTGGATATATCTTTCCCATACCTACCGATCCTGCATAGATCACATTTTCCTCTTTATATGAATGACAATTCCTGGAAAGTGTCAGAACCTTTACTTCATGGCCACGTTTTTCCAATTGCTCTGTCAAATTTAACACGGAAGTCACAACTCCATTTATCACAGGTCTGTACCAGTCTGTTGTAATCAGTATTTTCATTGTTCATTACCTCCTCTTCCTTACAGTAACAAGCTTATCATTCGGTTCTTAAAATAAACGCAGTCAATTCTAAATATTTCTTAAAGATTCCCGCAATATTTTCTTACTACAAGTACGATTTCTGCATGACGCTTTTTTGTATAATAGGAAATGCAATTTCCCATCATCAAAAAAATCCCTGCGAAGTTATCCATTCAAACTTCACAGGGACATGTGTTCCGACCTTTTATTCCGAGATACTCTATTCTCTTGTTTTTATTTCTTACGATTATTTCTTTCCAAAATGAAAGAATCCTTTTTTCTCATATGGCTCTGTATGGACGTCTACCAGTTCATAGCCAATCTCTTTGATTTCCTTTTTCAGAAATGGGATATCCAGATTCTCTTCACTGATTACAACTGTCTCACCACCTTTTACAGAAGAAGTCACTTTCTTTACATTAAAATTCTTGCGTACCAGATCATTCATATGTGCTTCACACATACCGCACATCATGCCATTTACCTTTAATACCGTCTTTATCATAATTCTATCTGCCTCCTGTTATTGGTTTCTGCCAGATTATATTTTCTATTTGTCAACGAAGCATCTAATCTAATTAACAGTTGACTCTCCACTCTTAATCAGATTCTTCTCTCTGACGTTCTCATGTTATACCCCTCCAAGGTATAAGTCAATGGTATGGTTTTATTTACCTAACTGATGAAACTTTTTTATCAATAAGAAGAAGTGTACAAAGATTTTCTTTTATTATCTGAGACTTACTTTTTGTTATACTGTTCACTTTTTCTCTGCTTTTTTTCTCATAATAACAGGCCTCCTTAAAACCAAGACTTTTTACTTTGTCTTCATTTTAAAGAGGCCTTTTAAATACCCTGATATTAAATTCTAAACAATACTTAAACTATTTCATGTAAATTCATGACATTTTTACATTATACTCCAAGGATTCCTTTGACCGTATCTTTCATCTTATCCGCATCACATTCCAGATCATGAAGTACTTTTGCATCCAGAATATCTTTAATTGCCTGTGGCATCGGAACACCTGATACTTCCTGCAGTTTTGGAAGAAGATCAAATTCATCTGCATTTGCATTCTCTGCATCGATAGCGCTCATCACACTTTTTACGAATTTGTATGGGCTTGCTGTAGATGCAATGACACATTTTGTCTGATCACCGCTCTTAGCACGATACTGTCCACATACATGAGCTGCAACTGCTGTATGTGTATCCATGACATATCCTGTCTTCTGATAGGTATCATGAATACTTTCTGCCGTCTCTTCTTCTGTAGAATATCCGGCAGCAAAATCAGCTAGTTTTTCTTTCATTTCCGGTGTAATTGTATACTTTCCGGTTGTCTTAAGCTCTTCCATCAGCTCTTTTGTCTTCTCTGAATCTTCACCACAGATGAGATAGATCAGACGCTCCAGGTTGCTGGAAATCAGAATATCCATGGAAGGTGATGTCGTTAATACAAACTCACGGTTCTTATCATACGTTCCTGTCTGGAAGAAATCATACAATACTTTATTATCATTAGAAGCGCAGATTAATTTTGCGATCGGTACACCCAGATTCTTTGCATAGTATGCTGCCAAAATATTTCCAAAGTTACCAGTCGGTACGACTACATTAATCTTCTCGCCGTCTTTAATCTCTCCATTTGCAAGCAGTTTCGTATATGCATATACATAATAAGCGACCTGTGGTACAAGACGTCCGATATTGATGGAGTTTGCTGATGAGAACTGGTATCCCTTATCAGCCAGTTCTTTTGCAAGTTCCTGATCTTCGAACATCTGCTTTACTCCACTCTGGGCATTATCAAAGTTTCCATGAATTGCAACTACGTCTACATTTGCCCCTTTCTGGGTTCTCATCTGGAGTTCCTGTACTTTGCTGACACCATTCTTTGGATAAAATACGATAATCCTTGTTCCTTCTACATCCGCGAATCCTGCCATGGCAGCTTTTCCTGTATCTCCGGATGTGGCAGTCAGAATTACAATCTCATTCTTCACCTGATTCTTCTTTGCAGATGTTGTCATCAGATGTGGCAGGATAGAAAGTGCCATATCTTTAAATGCTATCGTTGCTCCATGGAACAGTTCCAGATAATAAGTATCTTCTACTTTTACAAGTGGAGCAATTGCCTCATCATCAAACTTGCTGTCATATGCTTTTTCAATACAATTCCTTAACTCTTCTTCTGTAAAATCTGTAAGGAAACACTTCATAACTTCATAAGCAGTATCCTGATAGTTCAGATCCTTCAGTTCTTCCATAGACTTTCCAAGTACCGGAAGCTTCTCCGGAACAAAAAGTCCTCCGTCCGGAGCAAGTCCTTTTAAAATTGCCTCCGATGCAGTCACTTTCAAATTAGAATTTCTTGTACTTTTATAATATAAATCCATCTGTTCCACCCTTCTATGATCCTGTAATTCTCTGCCTGGCATCACTTTTATTTTGCTTTTTTACTATTTGTATATTTTACAAGTCCGCCTGCTGCAATCAGTTTCTGCATGAATTCCGGGAATGGCTGTCCCTTAAATTCCGTTCCTTTTGTACGATTATAGATCATACCATTATCAAAATCAACTTCCACTTCGTCTCCGGCTTCAATTCCTTTCGCAGCCTCTGGACATTCGATGATCGGAAGTCCGATATTGATTGCATTTCTATAGAAGATTCTGGCAAATGTCTCTGCTATAACACAGCTTACTCCTGCAGTCTTCAGACACAGTGGCGCATGCTCTCTGGAGGATCCACATCCAAAGTTCTTATTTGCCACGATCAGATCTCCCGGCTGTACCTTATTTACAAATTCCGGATCAATATCTGCCATTGCATGGCTTGCAAGTTCCTGTGCATCAAAAGAATTCAGGTATCTTGCCGGAATGATTACGTCTGTATCTACGTTGTCTCCATATTTAAATACATGTCCTTTTGCTTTCATTATTCAACGACCTCCACTTTCTCAGGATTTGCGATGCATCCTGCAATTGCACTTGCTGCTGCTACTTCCGGTGATGCAAGATAGATCAGGGAATCTACATGTCCCATTCTTCCTACAAAGTTACGGTTCGTTGTCGATACACACTTTTCTCCTGCTGCCATAACACCCATATGTCCACCCATACATGGTCCGCAGCTCGGTGTATTCACTGCACATCCTGCATCTACGAAAATATCCATCAGTCCTTCGTGGATACACTGTTTGTAAATCTTCTGAGTAGCCGGGATTACCATAACACGTACATCTTCGTGTACTTTATGACCTTTGAGAATTGCTGCTGCCTTTCTCATGTCTTCCATACGTCCATTCGTACAGGATCCAATAACAACCTGATCGATCTTGATTGGCTCCATAGCCTCAATCTCATCGATCGTTTTTGCGTTTCCAGGAAGATGTGGGAATGCAACAGTTGGACGGACTTCTGCAAGATTGATCTCAACGACCTGCTCATATTCAGCGTCCTCGTCAGCTTCATAGACTGTATATTCTTTCTTTGTATGCTCATTCAGATACTGGATTGTCTTGTCGTCTACCGGGAAGATTCCGTTCTTTGCACCTGCCTCGATTGCCATGTTCGCCATTGTAAAGCGATCATCCATAGACAGATTGGCAATTCCATCTCCGGTAAATTCCATAGATTTGTAAAGGGCACCGTCTACACCAATCTTTCCAATGATGTGAATGATAATATCTTTACCACTTACATACTTGCCCGGTTTTCCAGTTAATACGAATTTGATTGCAGCCGGCACTTTGAACCACAGCTCTCCCATAGCCATTCCTGTTGCGATATCTGTTGTACCCACACCTGTTGAAAATGCTCCAAGTGCTCCATATGTACAGGTATGTGAGTCTGCTCCGATAATCAGTTCGCCGGCTGCAACAACTCCTGCCTCCGGAAGGATTGCATGCTCTACTCCGGATTTTCCCTGTTCAAAATACCAGTGCAGTCCCTGTGCTTTTGCAAACTCACGGATTGCTTTTGAATTCTCTGCGGATTTGATATCTTTGTTCGGTGTAAAATGATCTGGTACAAATACTACTTTATTCTTATCGAATACAGTGTCGGACATCTGCTTTAAAATCGGCAGTGCCATCGGTCCTGTAATATCATTTGCCATTACTACGTCTAATTTTGCTTCTATTAACTGTCCGGCTTCTACATGATCCAGTCCAGCATGCGCAGCTAATATTTTCTGCGTCATTGTCATTCCCATCACGACAACCTCCTGTTCTTTCCATTAGTGCTTTTTATGATGTTTCTTAGCTTTTCGCCATGCGTTCATTGTACCACACAGCACAATCACGGTGCAAGAAAGAATCAGTATTAGGATAATTCCTGTTATATTTGCTACATCTCCCGTTTTCACAGTTGATGCTTTTAATGATTTCGCCGATGTAACTGCCGGTGTAACAGGTATCTGCGGTTCTTCTACTTTCGGTTCTTCCACTTTCGGCTCCTCCGGTGTCGGTTCTTCCACTTTCGGCTCTCCCGGCTCAGGTTTTGGTTCTTCTTCTACTTTCACAGTCTCTCTGTCTTTAACTTCTTCTGCATTTTCAGAACACACAACTACTTCATTTTCAATCTCTTTTCCAATTATGCTCTCGTCAGTAATTGCAACCTGATATTCTACCGTGTACTTCTGACCGCTTTCCGGTCCCTCCAGGAATTCACCTGCATGAATTGTGTAAGAATTCCCCTGCACTGTAATCTTTGCGTCAGGAATTTTCTCACCGTTTTCATTTAACAATATCACTGAATTTTTCTGAAGTTTTACTCCTTCTGTAAGAATCGTATCCGTGATCACCACATTTTTTGCAATGGCTTTTTCAATCTGCTGAGTCACATCCAGCGTGTATGTAATAATATCCCCTAATTTATAAGTTTTACCGGACTTATCTGCATTTTTTTCTACCTGAAGCTCCGGCTTATCCAGCCATTTTACCTGCAATTCGATTGGTGATGATACAATCTGCTGCATAGAAGCCGTCCCAATATCCTGACTTCCATTTCCGGTTTTGACCAGAAGAATTTTCCATGATTTTGCAATTTCTCCCCTGATTTCACCACTGCTCCAAGTCGTTCCATTTCCATATGCAACATCTGCTCTTAGGTAAAATGTGTCTCCTCCCGATACTTTGACATTTCCACTTTCACTCGTGCCTCTCGTCTCATTAACAAGCATGACTCCATCAGGAAGCGGAACGGTGATACTATTTGCCGTATCCCCTACAAGACGAATACTTTGGGTCCTCTGACATTTCTGCTCCCGGTCATAATAAGCCGTCAGCCCATTTTCAGAAAGTGCCAGCTCTGCATCTGGTATATCCGGAAGATTTTTTACATAATCCGCATACATGACTACCGCACTGGCAATGTCTGCATTCAGGCCCTTAAACGCTGCACTGTTCTGATCACAGCCGTCATAAATGTATGATAATACACAATGGGTCAGACAATAAGCATTGGCATCTTCACCCCAGCCTCCGGTCAGTGAACTTTTGATATATTGCTCATACCCCGGGCCACCGTACATATAATACATTGCTTTACTAAGATGTGACCTGGGATCCAGCTCTGACGCACTATACACACCAGTCCCCGGTGATTTCATATCTGGCTCCAGACAAAATGCCAGATTACCATCCACGTAATAATAATGGGTCGAATATCCCATATACCTGATTGCATCCCCTTTTACAAGGGATACTTCCTTTGCTTCTGCATTCACTGCCGGCAAAATGAGTAACAAAAAGAACACCCCTACTGCCAAAATGAACTTACGGGCAAAATAAACTCCTTTTTTCTCCATATGCAATTCTCCTCTTAATAATCAATGAATCTGTTATTTATGGGTTACAAAAAAGACCTCCCTTCACCTGTTTTCTCGTTTTGGAAATCTGGGAAGAAATAAATTCCCTTCGTTGGGGATACACCCCATGATGTGTTACTGAAAATTAGAATTTCTTAGACGAGTGCTATTATCATAGCCAGAATGCTATGATTTGTCAATAGCACTTTTAAATAAAATATTCGATGGTTTTCTCAGACGTAAGCTCTGTGTTCTTATTAAAAAGGATGATTGCCTCCCGCCCCTGATAAGGCCCCAGAGAATAGACATTTAACGCAATTTTATTAAAATATTTCCACGGCACAATGCGATTATAGCGCGTCGGACAATTTTCGACAATCTGTATGTCATCAAGACCATATCCTTCCTGGTCATAATACGGATCAAACATGTAGACATGTTCCCCCTCTTCGCCTGTAAGAAGAACATAGTGCCACTCATCAGAAAACAGACGCAGCACAACAGCGCCTCCTCTTCTGAGAGCATCATTAACATAGCTTTCATTTCCAAGATACACTTCTTTTCCGGACAGATAACGGCTTTTTACAGGGAGAATCCCCAGATCCCCCATGCTGTTCAGCCAGTTCGACAGAAACATCATGGCAGCGCAGGACGTTCCACTTTTTCCGGGAACTCCTTCACTGCTATAGCAGTCCAGACAATATAGCATAATGTTGCGCAAGACTTCCGGTGGAATTTCCTCTCGTTCGAATAAAAAACTAATGGCATTCTGCATAGATGTCGGTCCGCAGTCATATTCTGAAAACTGATAATGTAATGGATTTTTCATGCCTGTCTCCTTTAGAAAAACTGACGGATACCTTTCGCATCCACCATGAATAAAAAACTAATCTGTTGCATAAGAAACAAATTTCAATCTTTAGATATAATACATATCCTGTCCATAGTCTACATATGTCTGGTACTCTTTTTCCAGATCATAAAGTGTAATGCCTGTCAATATCTTCTCCAGTTCGTAATTCACCTTGTCTATGATCAGTTTTTGTATTGCCTCCGGTGCTGCTTTATAGTCACAGTCTTCCGGCACATCTTCAGCCTCGATTCTATAATCACCTTCCAGGGCTTCGATCACCTCTGAAATTGTAATCTGTTCTGCGGGTTTATTTAAAAAGTATCCGCCCTGGGATCCTTTTATACTCTTGACAATTCCTGCTTTTCTAAGGCTCGCAAATACCTGTTCCAGATACTGTGGAGAGATATTATTTCTCTCCGCTATGCCCCCCAATGCTACCTGCTCATTTTTAGAATTTACTGAAAGATCAATTAATGCCCGCAGGCCATATCTGCTCTTCATCGAAAGTTTCATAATCTTCTCTCCTCTAGTTTAACGTATCAGACAGCCGGCTTTTGCCCGCTGTCCTACGTCAATATCTATTCACTCTCTTTTTTAATCTTACTCAGCGAACAGAGGGGTTGAATAATATCTGTCTCCGTTATCCGGAAGTAATGCTACAATAGTTTTACCTTTATTTTCCGGACGTTTTGCATAATCAATTGCTGCCCAGAGAGCTGCTCCTGATGAAATACCTACCAGAACTCCTTCGTGTTTTGCAAGAAGTTTTCCTGTAGCAAATGCATCGTCATTCTCAACTGTAATTATCTCATCATATACTTTTGTATTCAGTACATCTGGAACGAATCCTGCTCCAATTCCCTGAATCTTGTGTGCTCCGCTCTTACCTTCTGAAAGTACCGGTGATGTTGCAGGCTCAAGTGCTACAATTTTAACATCTGGTTTCTTTTCTTTCAGATACTCTCCAACTCCAGTCAGTGTTCCACCTGTACCAACTCCTGCAATAAAGATATCCACATCTCCGTCTGTATCATTCCAGATCTCCGGTCCTGTTGTTGCTCTGTGTGTTGCTGGGTTTGCCGGGTTCACAAACTGTCCCGGAATAAAACTGTTCGGAATTTCTTTTGCAAGTTCATCTGCTTTTGCGATGGCACCTTTCATTCCTTTTGCCCCTTCTGTCAGCACAATCTCTGCTCCGTATGCTTTCAGGATATTTCTTCTTTCAACACTCATAGTCTCAGGCATTGTCAGGATAATTCTGTATCCCTTAGCTGCTGCGATTGCCGCAAGACCGATTCCGGTATTACCAGATGTAGGCTCGATGATCACAGATCCTTCTTTCAAGAGTCCTTTTTCCTCCGCGTCTTCAATCATGCCTTTTGCAATTCTGTCCTTCACACTTCCGGCCGGATTAAAATACTCAAGCTTTACAAGTACTCTTGCTTCCAGTCCTAATTCTTTTTCAATATTCTTAACCTCAACCAGTGGTGTATTTCCAATTAAGTCAATTGTTCCGTTGTAAATCTTTGCCATGATATCTTCCTACCTTTCCTATCAATGTAGTGTGTATTCGTCGTTGGTATTAATATAGCACCACATTTCAAACTTGTCAACTATGTTTTGTATGTTTTATCACAAGTTAATTATAACAAAAAGAAGGATCTTAGGGTTTTATAATAAACCCTTGGTCCTTCTTTTTTCGAGACTATTCTTTTTTACATATATTTTTTTACATATTCAAAAAATATTCATGTATTCTCGTATCCCCGTCCAGTTCCGGGTGAAATGCTGTCACGAGCTGTCGTCCCTGTCTGGCAGCCACAATTTTACCATCTACTTCTGCCAGAATCTCAACACCTTCCCCTGCCTGGGCAATATATGGTGCACGGATAAATGTCATCGGCACCTGACCAAGTCCATCAAACTCTGCATCTGTATGAAAGCTTCCAAGCTGTCTTCCATATGCATTACGCTTTGCCGTAATATTCATAGTACCAAAACACGGAACTCCTGCTTCCACTTCATCTGCCAGAAGGATCAGTCCCGCACAGGTTCCAAAAACTGGCAGACCTGACAGGATTTTCTCTTTTAAAGCATCGTAAATGTCAAGTTCCAGTAACAGTTTTCTCATCACGGTACTCTCACCGCCCGGAAGAATCAGAGCGTCAAATGATCTGTTCAGATCTTTTTTCTGACGGATTTCAAAATAATCTGCTCCAAGTTTCTTAAGCATCTGTTCATGTTCCAGAAATGCTCCCTGAAGTGCCAGTACTGCTACGGTCATCTTATTTGCCCCTCTCTGCCATCAGAAGTTCAATCTCCTGTTCATTGATTCCGACCATTGCCTCACCAAGATCTGTGGAAAGTTCTGCGATCAGTTTTGCATCTGTATAATTAGTTACTGCTTTTACAATTGCTGCGGCACGTTTTGCAGGATCACCAGATTTGAAAATTCCAGATCCTACGAACACTCCTTCTGCTCCAAGCTGCATCATCAGTGCTGCGTCTGCCGGAGTTGCAACTCCTCCTGCCGCAAAGTTTACAACCGGAAGCTTTCCATTCTCATGAACATATTCTACCAGTTCAACCGGAACCTGAAGCTGCTTTGCTGCCTCAAAGAGCTCGTCCTCTCTTAAGCTCTGAATTCTGCGGATTTCAGCATTCATCACACGCATATGGCGGACAGCCTGTACAACGTCTCCTGTTCCCGGCTCACCCTTTGTACGGATCATAGAAGCTCCCTCAGCAATTCTTCGAAGTGCTTCTCCAAGGTCTCTTGCTCCACATACGAATGGCACTTTAAAGTCTCTCTTATTGATGTGATATACATCATCTGCAGGTGAAAGAACTTCACTCTCATCGATATAGTCAATCTCAATTGCTTCCAGAATCTGTGCCTCCACAAAATGTCCGATTCTGCATTTTGCCATGACCGGAATTGATACGGCCTCCTGGATTCCGCGGATCATCTTCGGATCACTCATACGGGATACCCCGCCTGCTGCACGGATATCTGCAGGAATTCTCTCCAGCGCCATAACTGCACAAGCACCTGCTGCCTCTGCGATTTTTGCCTGCTCCGGTGTTGTTACGTCCATGATAACGCCGCCTTTTAACATCTGCGCTAACTGCTTGTTTAATTCATATCTATTCTCTGCCATAGTTTTTCACCTTTCTCTTCATCCGATTTTTTATTTTTATATTCAAGAATGCCTCGGCATTCTTGCTGCGAGGTGCGCGTCATGCAATTGCATGACATACTTCTACTGCGCACCTCTGCAATCCTGCCGGAGGCTATATCAGCTGGGGGATTGACTCCCACCACTGATACCAGCTTGTTTCTCACCACCTATAAAGGTGGGAGTCACCTTCCAGCTGATATTTTTTCTCTGTGTTACGTAACTATGATACATATCATACTGCAAACTGGTATTTATTAAATATCCAGTTTTTATATTTTGTAGCAAGCCAGTTTTAAACTTATCACAACACAATCATAAAAAGATCCAAAAGATACCTTCTGAGATTGCTTACAATTACCAAGGTCGGAAGACTACTCGGACTTTGACTCGCCACTAACGAAAAAAAGAACAGATCCATCGACCTGTTCTTCCTCAACCTGATTATTTCTTCGCTATCAACTCAATTTCTATTAATGCATCTCCGCAAAGTCCTGTCACACCAACTGTTGTCCTAGTTGGATATGGTGCTGAACCTTGTACTACTATTTTTTTCTCTTCATCTTTTCTTTCAACCTCAGCTTCTCACGTAACTCGTTAAATGTCTCCTTATACTGTCTGGATTCCATACGTGGGAATGCCTTCATCAGACGTCTGGACACGGCTCCGCCCTGACCTGACAACTCTTCATACTTCTTACGAAGCTCTTCACTTCTTGCCTGAAGCTGCTGCCTTGCTTCGTCTGCGGTTCCACCAATCCTTGTACGCCCCTCACTAAGCTTACGGCGGCTGCCTTCCGTTGCAGCTTCCAGTTTCCTGCGGCCTTCTTCTGTCGCACTTTCCAGTTTACGACGGCTTTCTTCCGTAACATTTTCCAGTTTCCTGCGGCCTTCTTCTGTCGCAGCTTCTAGCTTCTTGCGGCTCTCTGCTGTTGCTGCTTCCAGTTTCTTGCGTCTTTCTTCTGTTGCCTCCATCGTATCCATCATACCTTCATGGATATTTTCTCCAAGCTTATCCGAAATCTCATGCAGCTCTGCGGCAATCTTCGCCATAGTTTCCAACTGATGATTCAGTTTCAGGATTCCGGCCGCAGTCACATACAAATCAACAAAAATACAGATTTCCAGTACTGCGAGCATTACAAGCCCTAATGTATGTGGAATAAATGTCAATATTTTATGAATGACCGGATGAATCACACGGACGATCAGTACGCATGCTACTCCCCACACAAGGGAAAATATCAGGCAAACATATCCACCGATATTCAGTGGCTGATTTGTATAATCCCACCATTTATGATGAAAAATCTTATCCATCAGATATCCGGTAAGCCCTTCCAGGACTGTCACCAACACTGTGGACAACACATACAGCAAAATCAAATTGTCCTTATACGGTGTCAGGAAATAGACGACTACCGTCACACCGACTCCATAAATCGGACAGATCGGGCCATTCAGGAAACCTCTGTTCACGAACTTTCTCTGCTTTGTTGTCGCATATGCAACTTCTGTGCACCAGCCTAGAAAACCATACACGAAAAAGTATAACATCAGGTAATAAATCTGCATAAAATCCCCCTTTTATGTTTATGAAATCCAGTATACTTCACATTGAAGTTTTCGTCAATTGATGATATAGTTAGTGGAGTAACCGATAAATAATTCTCATTTACAATTTATAAAAAGGACAAAAGATGACTTTAAAGCAAGGCAAAAATAACAAAACTTATCAGGTTCTTTCTATCAACATTGAGCTTCTTCTTGAGAGACGTCTAGAAGCGCTTGGATTGACAGAAGGCGCCAAAATCACAATATTGAACAACAATAAAAAAGGTGCTCTTACCGCCAGATTTCGTGGCACACGATTTGCACTTGGCAAAAGAATCGCAGACCACATCGAAGTGAAGGAGGTCACAGAATAATGGAAAAAATCATTAATGTAGGCTTCATCGGTAATCCAAATTGCGGCAAGACAACCCTCTTTAACGCTTACACCGGTGCAAATCTAAAGGTAGCTAACTGGCCCGGTGTCACAGTGGAAAAGAAAGAAGGCTTCACGACCTATGAAGATCAGAAGTTCCGTCTCATTGACCTTCCGGGAATCTACAGTCTGACTTCTTATACAATGGAAGAGACTGTATCTCGAGAATGTATCATGAGTGATGAAGTTGATGTCATTGTAGATGTCATTGACGCTTCCAGTCTGGAACGTAATCTCTATCTGGCCCTTCAACTGATCGAACTCGGAAAACCCGTTGTACTGGCTCTGAACATGATGGATATTGTAGAGAGCCGCGGCATGGAAATTGACTTGCACCGCCTCCCGGAAATGCTTGGAATTCCAGCAATCCCTGTATCAGCACGAAAAAAGACAGGACTTTCCATTCTGCTGCATGCCGTTTCCCATCACAGTGAATATGCCAGCCAGGGACCTTTTATTCATCATCACAAAGGAATGCATTCTGAACACCGGCATAATCATCACTCAGAATATGCCATGGTCTATTCCGACCTTATAGAAGATAAAATCGATGCACTGATTACTTTGATCACCGCAACTTATCCGGAAATGGATAATATGCGTTGGCACGCCATCAAATATCTGGAAATGGATAAAAATATTCTGGATCAATATCCACTTGCCGGAATGGAACAAATTGTAGACAGAAGCTATGAAAAGGATATTATCAATCAAAAATATGACTTTATCGAAGAAATTATTGATGAAGTACTTGTCAACAAAGCTCAGAAGGCAGCCTCTACAGAAAGAATTGATAAGTACCTGACCGGGAAATGGCTTGGTCTTCCGATTTTCCTTCTGATCATGGCATTTGTATTCTTCCTCACATTTACTGTAGGAGACTGGATGAAAGGATATTTTGAGATTGCTCTTGAAGTATTCTCAAATCTCGTATCAAATGGTCTTGCTGCTGTCCACACAAGTCCGATGTTGACTTCGTTGATCGTAGACGGCATCATTTCAGGAGTTGGCGGAATTCTGACATTTCTACCAAACATTTTCATTCTCTTCCTGGCCCTTGCGCTTTTGGAAGACAGTGGATACATGTCACGAGTTGCATTTGTCATGGACGATATTATGAGCAGTCTCGGATTATCCGGAAGAGCATTCCTTCCATTGTTGCTCGGATTCGGCTGTACCGTACCTGCAGTCATGGCTTCCCGGGCACTTGAAAATAAAAGAGACCGTTTTAAGACTATCCTGATTACACCATTTATGTCGTGCAGTGCAAGACTTCCGATCTATGTCTTATTTTCCTCTATGTTCTTTGGAAAATATGCCATGATCGTCTGCTATTCCATGTATCTGCTCGGCATCATTATCGCAATTACAACAGCATTTATCCTGTCCAAAATCGACGGAAGCAAAGCGACACATGCCTTGTTGATCGAATTGCCGGAATATAAAACTCCAAGTGCCCATACGATTGCGATTTATGTATGGCAGAAGATAAAAGATTATCTTACAAAAGCTGGAACTGTTATATTTATCGCATCCATCTTAATGTGGGCAATCTTAAACTTTGGTCCTCATGGATATGTAACAGATATTTCTGAAAGCTTTGGTTCTGTCATTGGACGCCTGATCGTACCGGTCTTTCAACCGGTCGGACTCGGATATTGGCAGATTATTGTAGCTTTGATCGCTGGTATTGCCGCAAAAGAAGTTGTTGTCTCCAGCTGCAGCGTACTCTTCGGAATTCAAAATATTACGACTGCCCACGGAATGACCGCAATGGTGGCTTCTCTTGGTGCCATTGGTTTTGGCCCGGCAAATGCTTATGCACTTATGACATTTTGTCTGTTATATGTACCATGCACAGCAACCATTGCAACGATTCATCGTGAGTTGCAAAGCTGGAAATCCACTGGTTTTATCCTGCTCTATCAGCTGTGTACTGCCTGGATTATAAGTTTTGTAGTTTATCATATCGCAAGTTTGTTCTAAGCTCTTATAAGGGCGCACTAAAAAAGAAGTATTCTGACTTTGAGTAAAATCTCATTTATCAGAATACTTCTTTTTTATTTATTACATATATTTCAACTCAATCGGATCAATCGGATCGACAGGATTCTCAATCTTTCCATTCAGCATACGTTTTCTCTTACGCATGATTGTACCGGCCTTATTATAAAACCAGAAAGAATATGTCAGAATCTTATCCGCCTTTCCCATCTTGTCTTTTGTCGTCTTTCCATACAGACTGCCGCCGGTCTCAATCACTGAAGATTTTGACCTGATCAGTGCGATCAGCTCTGTCTCACATGTCACTCGCTCTGGCAGAATGGTATACCCCATACCTACACAATTAGGTCGGTGTGCGTCACTGCCACCGATTCCCGGTTTCTTATATTTCTGTGCAAGCTTAAGGGCTCTCGCATTAGACTCTGCTGATTCACATGCATTAAATACTTCAATAAAGTCAAACCGCTTAAATAACTCTGGTGATTTGTAATAACGCTTTGTGTTCGTAAAACTTAAATATTTACCCCCGCATGGATGTGCCGGCCCCAGAATTCCTCCGTGCTTATGCACAAAATCAATCAATACTGCAACCGGAAGACCTCGGAGTTCCAAAAGTCTCATCTTCACGCCTTCTGGCATAATGCATAAAATATGTCCCCCGTCACAAGTATCATACTCAATTCCTTTTAAGACTACAAAATCATCATGTACTTTTCCCTTCATCTGGTATTTCCAGTGTCGGTATCCTTTATACGTATCATGATCTGTAATCAGCATTCCGTCAAATCCACGTTCTTTTAAAAGTGTAATGTACTCGTCCAGGCTCACCTTGCTGTCAATGGACCCTTCCTTTACATGACAATGCATGTCCAGTTTCATAAGCCTATTCCTCGCTCTCCTCGTCAGATGGAATATCGTCTAAATCCAAATCCCTGATCTCGATATCCTCTGACTCATCATCTGAAAAATCCTCATCTTCATCCAGATATCCTTCCGGCTCTTCTGCCTCTTCCTCATCCAGATATCCTTCCGGCTCTTCTGCCTCTTCCTCATCCAGATATCCTTCCG
>NZ_JAJCNF010000035.1:0-30240 GCF_020560945.1 Dorea sp. 210702-DFI.3.125 | reverse complement strand
AAGTGTCAAAGCCTCAATAATTACAATTTTATCCTTAACTTAATGACATTGTTTTGAAAAAAACCCCGTCCCCAATTGAAGTTTAACCTGTCCATTTTTGAATTGTGCAATTTTGGTACACATTTTGAAAAGGGAAAACTTATTGGCATACTGGATATTATCAATGAAATTTGTTATAATAGTGACACATATAAAAGCAGGTGATTCGAATGAAAATGGAAAAGAAAGATCCGCTATATCGAAGTTTCGGCTATGCCTTTCAGGGGATTTTTACTTGTGTCCGGAAAGAACGGAATATGAAGATTCATTGTGTGGCGGCAGTGCTTGTTGTGATTGCGGGTGTGATTTTGAAGATTTCAGCGATTGAGTGGTGCATCTGTATGGTGCTGTTCGGACTGGTCATGGCGCTGGAACATGTGAATACGGCAGTGGAAGCGGTGGTGGATATGGTGACAGAAGAATACCACCCGTTGGCGAAAGTTGCGAAAGATACCGCAGCGGGAGCAGTGCTCATTGCGGCAATTATGGCAGCAATCGCAGGGTGCATTATATTTTTGCCGAAGATAGCGCAGATATTGCAGTAATCCAATTTAGAACAAGACTTCCGTGATATAGAAGTTTTAGAATAGACGTAAAGGAGATATGACTTATGGAAAGATTAGGAGAAGGATTAAAGAAACTGGCACTTGCAGGAATCGGAACAGCAGCGTATGCAGTGGAGAAATCTGCAGATATTCTGGATACTCTTGCAAAAAAAGGTGAGGAGACAGTTGAGCAGGGAAAGGTGCTCAACAAAGAGTTAAAGCATAATGTGAAGTCTACGATCAAAGATTACAAAGCTTCCAATGGAAAGATGCATACGGTACATGAGGCAGAGGTTGTGGAAGCGGAGGTCGTAGAGGACGATGATATTCCAGGTTCAGCAACTGAGGTGGAAGATGTCGATGACCATGAGGAAACGGAGACAGAAGAAGCTGAAACTGACAGTAAAATGGAAACTGTAGAAGAAACTGAGACAGAGGAAGAATAACGTGTCCGAAAAGAAAAATGAAAATGGATACAAAGGAAGATTTCGTGAAATAGCGGCGGTTCTTCACAAGCATGAAATTTCAAAAGGAATCACTCCGGAAAAGTTGAGGTTGATTTTGGAAGACTTGGGACCGACTTTTGTTAAGGTCGGTCAGTTGATGTCTCTGAGATCAGATATTTTACCGAAGAATTATTGTGATGAATTGCAGAAGTTGTGTTCCGATGTACCTCCGATGCCTTTTTATGAGGTGGAGGAGGTGCTTCGGGACTCTTTTGGATATGAGTGGCAGGAAGAATTTGAGTGGATCGATGAGACACCGCTTGGTTCAGCGTCTATCGCGCAGGTGCATCGGGCACGGTTAAAAACTGGAGAAGAAGTGGTCATTAAGGTACAGCGAAAAGGTATTTATGAGACCATGGCGCGAGATATCGGACTCATGCACAAGCTGGTATCCCTTGTTCCACCAATCAGTATCACTGACATGGTGGATTTTAAAATGGTATTGAATGAGCTGTGGAAGGTCACTCAAGAGGAAATGAATTTCATCATTGAAGCCGGGAATATGGAAGAGTTCAAAGAGAAGAACAGGGACGTTGCATTTGTGGATACGCCGGTTCTTTTTAAAGAATACACCACGTCTTCGGTTATTGTGATGGAGTACATTGATGGTTACGCCATTGATGATAAGGAACATTTGCTGGAAGATGGCTATGATATGAATGAAATAGGAAGCAAATATGTGGACAATTTCATCAAACAGGTCATGGATGACGGTTTTTTTCATGCGGATCCGCACCCGGGAAATGTACGAATCCGGGATGGTAAAATTGTCTGGATCGACATGGGTATGATGGGACGACTTACAGAACGCGACCGGGAACAGATTGCCAAGGCAGTGGAAGGTGTTGCCCTTAATGATATCGGCATGATCCAGGATGCTGTGCTGGCGCTTGGAGAATTTCGCGGAGAGCCAGATCCAAGCCAGCTTTATAAGGACATTCGAGGTTTGATGGCAAAGTATGGAACGGCAGATATGGGAAATATTGACGTGGCAGAAGTCCTTCAGGATCTCATGGATGTCATGAAGGAAAATAAAATCACCATGCCCCACGGACTGACTATGCTGGCGAGAGGACTTGCTCATGTAGAGGGGGTGCTTGCGGATATCAGTCCGCAGATTAATATGGTAGAGATTGCAGCATCCCGGCTGAAAAGTCAGTTTATCCAGAATCATGACTGGAAAAAAGAAGCAAAATCCGGGGCGAAGAGCATTTATCTGTCTATGAGAAAAGCAGTGGATATTCCGGCTCTTGTGGCAGATCTTTTAGACGGTTACATGAAAGGTCAGACGAGGATCAATCTGGATCTGCATGCAGGAGAAGACCTGGCGAATTTGTTGCGCCGCGTCACGAGAAATGTGGTCATGGGTCTTTGGGTCATGGCGCTACTTATTAGTTCCAGCATTATCTGCACGACAGATATGAAGCCGAAGATTCTGGGCATCCCGGCACTTGGTGCAATTGGATACTTAGGCGCATCTGTAATTGTACTCTATGTGTTTATAAAACACATTTTTTCAAGAAAATGATCGAGCCTGAGGCAGAGGCAGCCTGAGGCTTGGAAAGCTATGCTTCAATATCTGAAAAGTGATAAGGAATAAAATATGAGGAGAGGTTAAAATGGAAGTACAGTCGGTTATTAATGAGTCAGCATTAAAAGAGGCGAGAAAATATCTGATCAAGCCGGGAATCCGTAAGATCAGTGCAATTGCCAGTGCAGCATTTGTGCTGCTGGCAGCATATTGTATGTTGGCAGGAAGACCGTCTACGATGTTGCTGGCAGTATTTGCAATTGTCATTTTTTATGGGGAATTAAAAATGATCGAGAGCAAACAGATTAAAGGATTCCTGAAAAAATTGGATGAGCTTTATGGAAAAAAAGAAGTGATCGCACCAATTGTATTTCGTGATGCAGATATTCTGATCCAGAATCCGCTTTCCGGTGGGAAAAATGCAGTCAGATATGAAGTTATGGATACATTAATTGAGACAGAGCATTATTTCCTTCTCTTTACAAAGGAGTGGCAGATCACAATCATTGAGAAAGATGGAATGGATTCAGGAGAAAAAGACAGGTTCTTGAAAATGATGGAAGAAAAGATGCCGGGCTTAAAGAGAAAATATGGAAAGAAATAATCCAGAATATATGTAAAATGGAGAAAATACAGAAGTAGGATTTAAAGGCAATTTTTATTATGGAGAGAGATTTGACGAGTGGCAGTGTGTTCAAGACGGTAGTTTATTTTTCTTTACCGTACTTGCTGTCATACTTTTTACAGACATTATATGGAATGGCAGATCTGTTCATTGTAGGGCAGTTCGGAGGAGTCAGCAGTACGACAGCAGTGTCGATCGGAAGTCAGATCATGCATATGTTAACGGTAATGATAGTGGGACTTGCCATGGGTTCGACAGTGATGATCGGTCGTAGTATCGGTGCAAAAAATAAACGGCAGGCAGCGGAATGTATCGGAAATACGGTGACGATGTTTATGGGAATATCTATGGTTCTGATGGCAGTCCTTCTTGTGCGTGTCCGACCAATTGTGGGAATAATGTCTACTCCGGCGGAGGCAGTAGAAGGGACAGTTCGTTATCTGACTATTTGTTTTATAGGGATTCCTTTTATCACAGCTTATAATATTATCAGCTCCATTTTCCGGGGGATGGGGGATTCTAAGAGTCCGATGTATTTTATTGCGGTGGCATGTGCGGCCAATATCGGATTGGATTATCTGTTTATTGGGTTGCTGGGGTTGGATGCAGCCGGTGCTGCCCTTGGAACGACGATCGCACAGGCAATCAGTGTAGTTGTATCGATGGTTGTGATTTTGAAAAGAAAGAGTGGAATTCGTTTGGAAAAATCGGATTTCAGACCGAAACGCATGACCATGAAAAATATTTTAAAGGTCGGAATTCCGGTGTGCCTGCAGGACGGTTTCATCCAGGTATCTTTTGTTGTAATCACGATTTTTGCAAACCAGCGAGGACTGACTGATGCGGCAGCAGTTGGAATTGTGGAGAAGATTATCAGTATTTTATTCCTTGTTCCATCGTCTATGATGTCTACAATCTCAGCACTTGTGGCGCAGAATATCGGAGCGGGAAAACACGACCGTGCAAAGCTGACATTAAAATATGTGCTGATGATTACGGTGACATATGGATTAATTATGACGATTATCATACAGTTTGTGTCAGTTCCGCTGGTAGGATTATTTACAAATGATGGTGCAGTTGCAGTAAGTGGAGCCGGATATCTTCGCAGCTATGCGTCAGACTGCATTTTCGCAGGAATTCATTTCTGCCTGAGTGGATATTTCTATGCATATGGTCTGTCAGTGATTTCGTTCATTCATAATTCGATATCGATTGTGTGTGCGAGAATCCCACTATCCTACTATGCGTCAGTGCATTTTAAGGATACGCTGTTCCCAATGGGATGTGCAGCTCCGGCAGGCTCACTCATTTCTGTGGTGATTTGTGTTGGTGCCTTTATCTGGCTGGAGCACCACGAAGATAAGTATCAAAATACATAGTAAATGCATTGATTTTGATATCTGTAATGTATTGTTTATTAGTCTCAAATTCCGTCTCGTTTTTTGCACCTTTTCTATTGATTTTGCAGTTGAATCAAGATAAAATCGGTTGTAAAAGTGAGGCAAAACGGAACAAAAAAGAGGAGGCGGAATATGAATCAGGCAGATATTGAAAAATATGCATTTTTGTATTTTTGTGGAGAGAAGGACAGAGATATTTTACTTGAAAATAGAAAAATGACATTTGAGGATTTGGAGCGGTTTAGTTATCTGACAGATCTTTTCGGGTTTCAGAAATATCATGCACAGATCTGGAACAAATTTTCCGGGCAGTTTGAAGAAAAATTCGAGGCGTTGGAACATTTATATGAAGAAAGTGCAGATATTGTTCGAGACAATTATATTTCACAAGATCAGGAAGTTTTAAACGATACTGACCAACAGACACAATGGAAAAATGATTTCTTAAGAAATGCACCTTGCCATAACTTAAAGTTATGACAAACTGCGCTTTTTATATATTTTTCAAATCTTCTTTTCTCTTGTATAGTGTAATGCATGAAGAGGATAACAAAAAACATGGGAAAAGGAGATTTTGATATGATTCAGATAAAGTATGATATTGTAGGTTCTTTCCTCCGCCCGGAGGCAATTAAAAAAGCGAGAGCAGAGTTTAAAAGTGGTGCAATCACAAGAGAAGATTTGAAAAAGGTTGAGGACGAGGAGATTGCAAAGCTGGTTAAAAAAGAAGTGGAGCATGGCCTTCCATTTATCACAGATGGAGAGTTCCGCCGCCGCTGGTGGCATCTGGACTGGCTGAAAGAGTTCGATGGATTTGATACAATTCATTTTACGAAGGAAATCAATGGAACGAGCAATGAAATCGAGCTTGGAACAGTGACAGGAAAGATTTTCTATGACAAGAATAAGGTTCACCCGGAGGTGGAAGCATGGGATTATCTTCACAGGCTGGCATCCCAGTATGAAGGCGTGACTGCGAAGAAATGTATTTCCGGTCCGAATATGATTCTGATCGATCACTTCCTTCAGCTTGGCAACAAAGAAACTCCGTATTACGAAAGAGATTTAAAAGCTTTGATTGATGATATTGCAAAGGCTTATCAGGATGCAATTTTGGATTTTTATGATCATGGATGCCGTTATCTGCAGATTGACGATACTTCATGGACCTACCTGATCGATGAGAAGTTTTTACAGAAAGTAGAAGCACTTGGTTATACGCAGAAAGAGGTGTTGAACTGGTTTTGGAATGTGTCCACAAAAGCACTGGAAAAGAAGCCGGTTGATATGGTTGTTGCAACACATTTCTGCAAAGGAAATTTCAAAGGGAATCCGTTATTTTCTGGATTTTATGATGCAGTGGCACCAGTCATTGCAGACATTCCGTATGATGCATTCTTTGTAGAGTATGACGATGCGCGCTCAGGTTCTTTTGAACCTTGGAAAGTGTTAAAAGATAAGGACGCTCTCTTTGTGGCAGGTCTGATCTCCACAAAGAATCCTGTTCTGGAAGACCACGATGAAATTAAGAAACGTTATGAGGAAGCAAAAGCGGTAGTGGGAGAGCAGATTGCACTCTCCCCGCAGTGTGGATTTGCTTCCGTGGAAGAAGGAAACTGTATTGACGAAGAGACGCAGTGGAAGAAGATAGACCTTCTCGTATCCTGCAAGGACTTCTTATAAGAAATCTGTTTGCCAGGCAGACTGAAAATTCACATTGAGGATTATGAATGAGTCTTGAAAATATATATCAGCTGACTAAATGAGAAAATCACTTATTTAGTCGGCTTTTTAGCGTGTGTGCATATGACAAAAGGGTCTGGAAAGCTTAGCAGAGTGCCGAAACTCCATAGTTTCTTAAGGAAACTCATAAATTTTATTAAGATATTCTAAAGTATGTTGTTATTTTATTTTCTGCGTATAAAATAGGTATTATGAACAAATTAAGCAGAGAGAAAATGTGTAAAAAAGAGAAAAAAGAAATCTTAAGAATTTTATTGCCACCGATATTTACATTTTTGTTGAATTCTGTGGTATACTGGAGTGCACCCTTAATCAAAACAGGAATTGTGGTACACAATCTGTCGAGTTCTGTTGACAGGATTGTTCCATTTATGCCGCAATTCATCATAATTTATTTTGGATGCTATATATTCTGGGTTGTGAATTATCTACTCATTGCGGCGCAGAAAGAGGAACACAGGTATCAATTTTTTACTGCTGACTTTTATGCGCGGCTGATCTGTTTTGTCTGTTTTGTATTTTTCCCAACTACAAATACAAGACCGGAACTTACAGGCAGTGATATCTTTACTGGTGCAGTTCGTTTCCTGTACCAGATTGACAAGCCGGTAAATTTGTTTCCGTCTATTCACTGTATGGCGAGCTGGTTTTGCTGTATAGGACTTAGAAAATGTGAAAATGTTCCAAAGTGGTACCAAAATTTGTCTGAGATTATCGCAGTTCTGGTATTTATTTCTACCCTTGCGCTCAGACAGCATGTACTGGTTGATGTATTTAGTGGAATTTTGGTGGCAGAAGTAACATGGCAGATCAGCAGACGTACGAATGGATATCGGATTTATCAGAGAATCATTGAAAATATGTCAGATTGGCTGCAACATATCATTAACCGGCTGAAACATGTATGGAAGGATTTGTTTTTTCGGGCCAAAAGGAAACAGCTGACAGGGGGAAGGAAGAATGGCAGATAAGAAAAAAATGATATTTAATATAGTATTCCTGATCCTTGTATTTGCCGGAACACTGTATGGCGTCTTTCACGGGGAGGATCTTGGAAAAATCGTCCACATTGTGAAGACTGTGGATCCTCTTTGGCTGATTCCGGGTGTGATCTGTGTCGTGATTTTTATCTGGGGTGAATCCATCATCATTTTTTATATGATGCACACGCTTGGAATCAAACTGAAAAAATGGACCTGTTTTTTATTTTCTTCGGTCGGTTTTTTCTTTAGCTGTATTACTCCGTCAGCGACAGGCGGACAGCCGGCTCAGATATATTATATGAAAAAAGAGAAGATTCCGATTCCGGTGTCTACGCTTGTTCTTATGATCGTGACTATTACATATAAGCTGGTACTTGTGGTAATCGGAGTTACACTGACAATTTTTGGTCAGGGCTTTATTAAGGCACACCTTTACCGGGTTCGTCACATTTTTTATCTGGGGACGGCACTCAATGTATTCTGTGTGTCAGGAATGCTGGTACTTGTATTTCATCCGATGCTTGCAAGATCAATTCTTGTAAAAGGACTTGACCTTCTGGAAAAAATGCATTTGATGAAGAAAAAGAGTTCAAGACTTGAAAAGTTGAATGCTTCTATGGATCAGTACCGTGCAACGGCGGTGTATCTGCGGGAGCATGTATGGGTGCTTGTGGAAGTGTTTGCAATTACAGTATTCCAGAGATTTGCATTATTCGCGGCAACCTGGTTTGTATATAAAGCATTTGGACTCTCCGGAAGTTCTGCATTTGTCATAATTATATTGCAGGGAACCATCTCTGTGGCTGTGGATATGTTGCCGCTGCCAGGAGGAATGGGAATCAGCGAACAGTTATTTTTAAGAATATTTTTACCGGTTTTTGGAAGTCAATTACTGCTTCCGGGAATGCTCTTAAGCCGTGGCCTGGGATATTACACCGAGCTGCTCTTAAGTGCACTGCTTACAATTGTTGCGAATTTTACAATAGGAAGAAATGTTAAAAAGGGATAAGAAAGTTGAGGAAAATGAATGATGTTAGGTGTATATGATTACACAGTAGTGCTGACTTATGTAAGTGTATTGATTTCGATGGGAGGAATGCTGTTTTCTATGAATGGTTATCCGAGAATGGCGATTGTCTGTCTGGCACTGTCAGGATTTTGTGATATGTTTGACGGCAAGATTGCCCGGACGAAAAAAAATCGTACTGAAGTGGAGAAAAAGTTTGGAATTCAGATTGATTCGTTGGCAGATATTATCTGTTTTGGTGTGGGTCCGACATTGATCGCATATCGTATGGGAATGAACCATGGTATCGGAGTTACGATTCTGATGTTCTATGTGCTGGCAGGACTGATTCGTCTGGCATGGTATAATGTGTCTGAAGAAATCCGTCAGGAAGAGACCACGGAAAACAGGGAATGTTATCAAGGACTTCCGATTACTTCTATGGCAGTTGCACTTCCTATTTTATATGTGTTCCGTCCGATACTTGGCAAAGATTTTATCATTGCCTTGCATGCGCTTGTACTGATCGTCGGACTTTTATTTATCACAAATTTCAGACTCCGCAAGCCGAAGAAGCTGGGACAGACTGTCATGGTTGTCATTGTCGCACTGGCAGTGCTGCATGGACTGCATATCTGGTAGAGAATTCCTGCAAAGCCAGGTGGAATCGTGAAAGAATATATGAGAGATTGAACATTAAGTGAGGGAAAAGACATGGCTGTGACATATATCACTCGTGATGGAACGAAAATAGACGGAACGACTGGACAGGATCACCTGTTAGAAGTTATTTATGGTCATGCGCTGACCAGAATGCTGCTCCGCCCATTTTTGTCTCCGGCAGTTTCTGATATTTGTGGAAAGTTTTTAAGTACAAGACTTTCCAGGAGGATAATCCCTTCCTTTGTAAAAAAGAATCACATTGATCTTGGCATTTATGAAAAGCAGGAATTTGATTCCTATAATGCATTTTTTACAAGGAAGATCAAGGCGGAGCAAAGACCGATCAATGAACAGAAAAATATTCTGATCAGCCCAAGCGACGGAAAAGTCACTGCATATCCAATCACGCAGAAAGGGAGATTCTGGATCAAACACACACAGTACTCGGCAGCGCAGCTTTTAAAAGATGAGCGTTTGGCAGAACGTTATATGGGCGGCTGGATTTATGTGATCCGTCTGACAGTGGATGATTATCACCGGTACTGCTATGTGGCAGATGGACGAAAGTCAAGGCAGCGGAAGATTCGCGGCGTACTTCATACAGTGAACCCAGTGGCAAATGATTACTATCCAATTTACAAAATGAATTCGAGGGAATACTGTCTTCTAAAGACAAAGGAGCTAGGAACAATCCTTCTTATGGAAGTAGGAGCTTTGATGGTTGGAAAAATCAATAATCATGAAGAAGATTCTGCTCAGGTAAAACGTGGTGACGAAAAAGGAATGTTCGAATTCGGTGGTTCTACGATTGTGGTGATGACAGAGCCTGGCATGGCAGAACCGGACAAGGATATTATCCACAATACAAAAGCACAGGCAGAGACATTGGTAAAAATGGGCGAGCCTATTGGTTGTAAATATGAATAATTCCGGGCGTTAAAAAAATATAATCTTATGTTGACATTATAAAAAATGAGTGTTATATTACAAGTAGAACAAAAGAGAGTTCTGAAGTAATCGAGAAATTATGTTTTATGGCAGATATGATTACCCCACAGGTAAATTCCTGTGGGGTAATTTAAGATATCAGAGGGTATCAGAATACAATCTGCAGACATTCTTGAATATGAAAAACAGCAAACTAAGGGAGGAACAGATTATGTCAGCAAAAAGAGATTATTATGAAGTCCTAGGAGTTAGCCGGGATGCAGACAAGAACACAATAAAAAAGGCATATCGGAAACTGGCAAAAAAATACCACCCGGATACAAATCAGGGAAATGCACAGGCGGCAGAGCGCTTCAAGGAAGCAACAGAAGCCTACAATATATTAAGTGACCCGGAAAAGAAAAAAATGTATGACCAGTTTGGTCATGCTGCATTCGATGGAAGCGGTGCAGCAGGTGGTGCTTATGGTGGCGCTTATAGCAGAAATGGAGGCGGTACTTACCAGTATGCAGGACCGGACGGTACATTCCATGAATATCATTTTGAAGGAAATGGCGATATGGACGATTTCCTGAAGAACATTTTTGGAGGAAGCTTTGGTGGCTTTGGCGGCGCTGCAAGAAGTTCTTCGAAAGGATCAAGGAGTGGCTTTAGTGGAAGTGGCTTTGGCGGCACTGGTTTTAGTGGAAGTGGCTTTGGAGGAAGCGGCTTTAGTGGAAGTGGCTTTGGCGAAAGTGGATCGTATGGAAATTACAGCCAGGACGGAGCAGATGTTACAGCAGAAATTACAGTAGGATTTGACGAAGCTGCCTTTGGTTGTGAGAAAGTCATACATTTGACGGAAAATAATGGCAAAGCAGTAGGCAAAGCATTGAAGGTAAAGATTCCGGCCGGCATTGATACGGGTAAGAGTATTCGGCTTCGCGGAAAAGGAAATCCGGGAATCAATGGCGGAAAAGCAGGAGATCTTCTTCTGAAAGTGAAAGTCGCATCAAAACCAGGATATGAACGGAAGGGCATGGATGTTTACACAACAGTCAGAGTTCCATTCACAACAGCAGTACTTGGCGGTGAGGCGAAGGTTGAGACACTTCACGGAAATGTATTGTGTAAGATTAATCCGGGAACTCAGTCCGGAACAAAGATTCGTTTGAGAGGCAAAGGAATTGTTTCTATGAAAGATAAGAATCAGCATGGAGATCAATATGTGACGGTCCAGATTGATGTGCCTGGAAATCTGAGCGAAGAAGCAAAAAGAAAATTAAGAGAATTCGAAGTAGCATGTAAGAAAGGACAACAAGGTGTAGCATAATAATAAAAGAATAGATTTATAATATAGATTTACAGGATAAACCTAAACCTACAGTTTAACGAATTACTGTGTTCGTGTATTGACGCTTTCTTAAGAAAAGCTTATAATGAACAAAGATATTGCCTGCGTAGATATTGCTTGCGTAGATATTGCTTGCTTTGAATCTACGCTTTAAGCATAGATAATATAAGGAAAGCGGGCAGATTATAAAGACATGTAATTGTATATGGATACAGATTATGTAAAATATATGCTAAGGAGAACAAAAAATGAAGAAAATTATCTTAACCGGTGACAGACCAACAGGACGTCTTCATGTGGGACATTATGTAGGATCACTGCAGGAGCGTGTGAAATTGCAGAATTCCGGTGATTATGATGAAATCTATATTATGATTGCAGATGCTCAGGCATTGACAGACAATGCGGAACATCCAGAGAAAGTAAGACAGAATATTATGAATGTGGCACTGGATTATCTTGCTTGCGGAATCGACCCGGCAAAATCTAATATTTTCATTCAGTCTATGGTTCCGGAACTGACAGAGCTTACATTTTATTATATGAATCTGGTTACAGTGTCCAGGGTACAGAGGAACCCTACAGTAAAAGCCGAGATTCAGCAGAGAAATTTTGAGGCAAGCATTCCGGTCGGATTTTTCTGCTATCCGATCAGTCAGGCAGCAGATATCACGGCGTTTCGTGCAACAACTGTACCGGTAGGAGAGGATCAGCTGCCGATGCTGGAGCAGTGTAAAGAAATCGTACACAAATTCAACAGCGTGTATGGTGAGACACTGACAGAGCCAGATATTATTCTTCCATCTAACAAAGCATGCCTGAGACTGCCGGGAATCGACGGTAAGGCAAAGATGAGTAAATCACTTGGAAATTGTATTTACCTGTCAGATGAAGCAGAAGACATTAAGAAAAAAGTTATGTCCATGTTCACAGATCCGAATCACTTAAGAGTCGAAGATCCAGGGCAGGTAGAAGGCAACCCGGTATTCATTTATCTTGATGCATTCTGCAAGCAGGAATATGTAGACGAATTTCTTCCAGATTATGCAAACCTGGAGGAACTGAAAGAACATTACAAACGCGGTGGACTTGGAGATGTAAAAGTAAAAAAATTCCTGAACAATGTAATGCAGGCAGAACTTGCACCAATCCGCGAGAGAAGAAAATCATGGGAGAAGAGACTTCCGGATGTATACGACATTCTCAAAGAAGGAAGCAAGGTTGCAGAGGCAAAAGCTGCAGAAACACTTCGAGATGTAAAAAATTCTATGAAGATAAACTATTTTGAAGATCCAGACTTTTTGAAATAATTGGAATTGTTTTGACGATTACAAAAAGGGACAGGTTAAAGTTTAATTGGGGACGGGGTTTTTTTGAAAAAACCCCGTCCCCAATTATATATTTTCAAAATTGTATATATAATATTACTAGCGATTTTGGGTAGAAAGAGGTTTTTAAATGCATACGTTAAAGAGATTTATTCAATATTATACGCCGTACAAAGCTGTTTTTTTCTTAGATCTTGTCTGTGCAGCGATAATCAGCCTGGTGGATCTGGCTTTTCCTCAGATTTTACGGACACTTACGAGGACGTTGTTTGTGAAAAATGCGTCTTCAATTATGCGTAATCTTGTACCGATTGGGATTGTGTTGTTCTTGATTTATGTTCTTCAGGCATGTTGTAAATATTATGTCAGCTATCAGGGGCATATGATGGGAGCGCACATGGAGCGCGATATGCGCCAACAATTATTTGATCATTATGAAAAATTATCGTTTTCTTATTATGATCAGAACAATTCCGGACAGATGATGAGTAAACTGGTATCGGATCTGTTTGATATTGCGGAGTTTGCGCATCACGGACCGGAGAATTTATTTATCTCGCTGATTAAAATTATCGGCTCTTTTGTATTTTTATTCCTGATCAACTGGAAGCTTGCGATCCCGCTTCTTGTAATGGTTGTATTTATGATTTTCTTTTCGGGCAGCCAGAACCGGAAGATGCAGACAACATTTATGGATAACAGGCAGAAAATCGGGAACGTGAATTCCAGTTTGCAGGATACGCTTGCTGGAATCCGTGTCGTACAGTCTTTTGCAAATGAAGAGATTGAGCGGGAGAAGTTCATGGAGAGCAATCATGGATTTCTTTTATCTAAGAAAGCGAACTATCAGTGTATGGGAAGCTTTATGAGTGGAAATCTGTTCTTTCAGGGCATGATGTATCTGATTACGCTTGTATTTGGAGGCTGGCTCATAGCCCATGGTCAGATGGAAGTATCTGATCTTGCTATGTATGCGCTTTATATCGGAATCTTTATCAGTCCGATTCAGATTCTTGTGGAGCTGACTGAGATGATGCAGAAAGGTCTGTCCGGATTTCGGAGATTTCTGGACGTGGTCGAGACAGAGCCTGAGATTACGAATGCACCGGATGCAGAGCTGCTTGATGACGTGAAGGGAGATGTGAATTATGAAAATGTTTTCTTTCATTATAGTGATGATGATACGCCGGTTCTGGAAAATGTATCGTTCCATATTCCGGCTGGAAAATCAATTGCGTTGGTTGGTCCTTCTGGAAGTGGCAAGACAACAATTTGTTCCCTGCTTCCAAGATTTTACGATGTAACAGGTGGAAAGATTACGGTTGACGGAAAAGATGTGAGAAAGCTGACCCTTGAGAGTCTGCGTAATCAGATTGGTCTTGTGCAGCAGGATGTTTATCTTTTCTGTGGAAGTATCCGTGAAAATATTGCATATGGTAAGCCTGACGCTACGATGGAAGAGATTGAAGATGCGGCAAAGAAAGCCAATATCCATGACTTTATTATGGAACTTCCGGATGGATATGAAACATTTGTCGGAGAAAGAGGAACCCGGCTTTCCGGTGGACAGAAGCAGAGAATTTCTATTGCCAGAGTTTTCCTTAAGAATCCGCCAATCCTGATTCTGGATGAGGCGACCAGTGCATTGGACAATGAAAGTGAACGTTGGATCCAGCAGAGTCTTGAAGAGTTGGCAAAGAATCGTACAACCATTACAATTGCACATCGTTTGTCCACAATCCGTAATGCAGATGAGATTCTGGTCGTTGCTGACAATGGAATAGCAGAGCGTGGAACACACGATGAGTTAATCGCACGTGGTGGTATTTATGCACATTATTATGAAATGTCATAGTTTTTACAAAATGTAGATAAAATTGGCACATAGATTTAGATAATATGGAAATTGATGTGTCACTTAGAAAATGTTATTATAATAACAATCTTTATGATTTAAAGTATTTAGAGAATGAGGTACGTACTATGAGTTCATTAGACAAACAGATAGATTTTACGGAAAACTCATGCAAGGATTTTATTGATGTCCTTGCAAGCAGTGCCCCGATTCCGGGAGGCGGCGGAGCGTCTGCTTTAGTTGGAGCAATCGGAGTGGCACTCGGCAATATGGTGGGAAGTCTTACTGTCGGTAAGAAGCGTTATGCAGATGTAGAAGAAGATATTATCCGTTGTAAAAAAGAAGCAGATGAAATTACAAAGCGGCTTCTTGAACTTGTGGCAAAAGATGCCGAGGTCTTTGAACCATTAAGTAAAGCGTACAGTCTGCCAAAGAGTACGCCGGAAGAACTTGCAAAAAAGGAAGAAGTTATGGCAGTTGTGTTAAAAGATGCATGTGAAGTACCGCTTGAAATTATGAAAACCTGTGCAAGAGGATTAGACCTGATGAAAGAGTTTGCTGAAAAAGGAAGCCGGATTGCACTTAGTGATGCAGGAGTCGGAGCAACACTTTTGAAGTCTGCACTGCAGGGCGCGTCATTGAACATTTATATTAACACAAAATCTATGAAAGATCGTGTATTAGCTCAACAGTTGAATGATGAGACAGACAGTCTCAGAAAAACTTATGAGAAGAAGGCAGATGAAATATTTGAAAACGTATGCAATGAGATTCGTTAAGTCACGGTAATGAAAAAGGAGAATCGCAAAATGGCACAGATACTGTTAGGTAAAGAAGTAACTGCTTCATTGAATGAGGAGATTGAAGAAAAAGTAAAAACATTAAAAGAGCATCAAGTGATGCCGAAACTTGGAATTATCCGAATTGGTGAAAAACAGGATGATATTGCATACGAGCGCAATGCTGTAAAGCGTTGCGAAAAATTATCTGTGGCATATGAAAAGTTTCTGCTTCCGGAAGATGTAACGGAAGAAATAGTGATTGATACGATCCAGAAACTAAACAAGGCGGAAGATATTCACGGAGTATTGGTTTTCCGCCCGTTGCCATCTCATCTGGACGAAGAGAAAATCTTAAATACATTGGCTGTAGAAAAGGACGTAGATGGAATTACCAATCTTTCCATGGCAGGTATATTTGCCGGAAAAGAGATGGGCTATGCGCCGTGTACCGCAAGTGCATGTATCAGGATCCTGGACCATTATGGAATTGACTGTACCGGGAAAAAAGCAGTGATCGTAGGACGAAGCCTTGTAGTTGGAAAGCCGGTATCTATGATGCTTCTGAAGAAAAATGCAACAATTACAGTCTGTCATACAAAGACTAAGAATATAAAGCAGGAAGTACAGGCTGCAGATATCGTAGTTGCGGCAGCAGGAAGTGCAGGATTTATAAAGAAAGAACATTTAAGAACGGGACAGGTTGTTATTGACGTGGGAATCAATGTGAACGAAGAAGGCAATCTGTGCGGAGACGTAGCATTTGATGAGGCAGAACCGATTGTAGATGCAATTACACCGGTTCCAGGAGGAGTTGGCGGAGTCACGACTTCAATTTTGGTGGAGCATGTGGTAAATGCGGCACTTTTGAAAATGGAAGCCAGTGAGAAATAGTATTACAAATATGTGAAAAGGTTAAAAAACATCAAGAAAAAGGTTAAAATTACTTCTTGAAATTTCTGCTCATAAGTATATAATATCAATTTGTAAATAAATATTAGTTCACCGAAATTCGTTGATGAGAACAATGCCGTATCAATTGTTATTTCACAGAGAGCCTGTGTGTGGTGTAAGCAGGCAGTAGCAAGATAAGGATATCCTCTCTGAGAAGCGGGTTGAAAGTTATATCAGTAGACCTCGCCGGTATCCTCCGTTACAGGGAAAGCGTATGTTAGTACGTGACAGAGTGTCGTAAAGTATTGTATTTTACGGAATCAGGGTGGTAACGCGGAATTCTATTCGTCCCTTTTCAGACTATGGTCTGGGAAGGGGCTTTTTGCATTAGTGAAAATATGTAATCCCGGAATGTGTCAGAGTGATTTCATTGTATACTATGCAAATATGCAGGGAATGAGAGTAGTTTTGGTGGACATGTAATAGCTTAAGGAGGACTTGAAAATGAAAGCATTACAAAAAGCAAGCAAATTTTTATCAGATTACACGTCGGTTGTAGTAATCGCAATTGCGATTGTTACATTTTTCGTACCATCTATGATGGGGTGGGTCAATTATGCCCTGTTCACAGATATGGTAGCCAATAAATTCACCAGTCAGTCTATTATCATTGGTGTCATCATGTTCAGCATGGGGCTGACACTGACAACAGAAGATTTTAAGATACTGGCACAGCGTCCATTTGATATCTGTGTAGGTGCAATCGCACAGTATCTGATCATGCCATTTCTGGCATTTGCACTGACGAAGTTATTACATCTTCCTGACGGAATCGCACTTGGACTGATTTTGGTAGGCTGCTGCCCAGGAGGCGTATCTTCCAATATCATGTCTTATCTGTGTGGTGGAGATGTAGCATTTTCTGTAGGAATGACAACAGTATCTACACTGGTTTCCCCGGTTATGACACCGCTTATGGTATCATTTCTCGCAAGAGGAACTCAGATTACGATCAAAGGACTTCCAATGTTCGTATCTATCATTGAGACAGTAATCCTTCCTGTAGGATTTGGATTTTTACTGAATTATCTGTATGGTAAGAAGAAAATGTTCCATGAGATCCAGCAGATGATGCCAGGGGTTGCAGTTCTTGGACTTGCATGTGTTGTTGGTGGTGTTGTATCTTCACAGGGATCAAAATTCTTCCAGTCCGGCGTTGTAATCTTTGTTGCAGTACTGCTTCACAATGGACTTGGATATCTGTTCGGATACGGTGCAGGAAAACTGGTTGGAATGAACACATCCAAAAAGAGAACGATAGCGATCGAAGTCGGAATGCAGAACGCAGGACTCGCCACAAATCTTGCTACAACGACAGCGCAGTTCGCGTCCACACCGGAGTCAGCAATCATCTGTGCAGTCTCCTGTACATGGCATTCTATCTCAGGAACATTACTTGCAGGAATGTTTGCAATGTATGATAAAAAGAAAGAAAAAGCTGCTGGAAAAGTAGTTACAGAACAGTAAAAATATTAAAAAAAAGCTGCCGGGAAACAGTCGGAAAGACTCGAAACAAGGCAGCTTTTTGTGTAGTCAGAGAGCCCTGAAAAAACGTGCTGCGCAAAGAAAGGTTGTTCTTTTTGAAAAAATAGTATATAATGTCTTAGTGTTAACCCCAAAACAAACAAGAAAGGATTACATTTATGAACATGCATAAGAAACGGATCGCAAGACGCGGGGCAGCCTTTGTCTGTGCGTTCGGTGTCGCACTGTCAGCAATGCCGGTGCATGCAGCGGAGGTCAAAAGCCTCGAAGATAAGACCAGTAATCTTCAAAGTCAACTGGAAGGGATTAATCAGGATTTGGTTACGCTCAGCAATAAGATTGCTGAGACAGAAGCGGAAATTGAAGAGTCGAACAATGAAGTATACCGCCTGGAGGCATCACTTCAGATTTCTCGTAATAACGAGGAAAAGCAGTATGAAACGATGAAGACTCGTATTAAGTACATGTATGAAAATGGTTCAGAGACAATGATCACTATGCTGTTTACTGCAGACAGTATGGGAGACTTCCTCAACAAAGCCGAGTTCATTCAGAACATTACCGATTATGATAAGGAAATGTTGGAGAACATGATGGAGATACGTCAAGGTATCGAGACGCAGGAAGAGGATCTTAAGAGCCAGCAGCAGGAACTGACAGATTTACAGAGTCAGTTAAATACTGAGCAGCAGAATCTTCAGGCGAAAGCAGCAGCAACTTCCACAGATCTTGCGACTGTGAATGCGCAGCTTCAGGCAGCGCGTGAGGCACAGGCAAAGCAGGAGGAAGAAGCGCAGAAAAAAGCACAGGAAGAAGCGGCAAAGCAGGCATCAGCTTCCACTGGAAATAATACTTCCGGAAGCAGTTCCAATAATAACAGCCCTTCCAAACCTTCTAATTCCGGAAGTAATAATAACTCCGGGAGCAGTTCCAGTAATGGAAAGTATAATATTCCTTCCGGTGGTCTGACCCCATCCAAAGGGAGAATCTGGTTTAACGGACATACTGAAACCTATTATTCACAGAAGGTACTTCCGGGAGCAGGACTTAACATTCCGGGACGTCATATTGCGAGTGACGGAACAATCCGTGACAAAGATGGTTATATTGTACTTGCCAGTGATGACTATCCAAAAGGAACCGTGGTCGAGACCTCTCTTGGAGCTGGAAAAGTCTATGATAGTGGAAGTGGAAAAGGTAATATTGATTTGTATACCGACTGGTAGGAAAAGAAAGAGTGAGAACTCATATGACAGAAAAATTGCTCAGACCGTGTAAGGTCTGAGCAATTTTTTGTCATATAGAATGTGTACTAAATTTTTGGCTGATACCGCATATTGGAAACTTTGTAGATTGTGATAAACGCCTTAGGATCCACCTGATTGATGTATTTCATCAATTTCTGGTATTCTGTTTTATCCACAATGGTGATAATTTCGTTATGCTTTTCCATTGTGTAAGCACCGATGGCTTCATAGATAGTAGCCCCGCTGTGCAGTTCATATAAAATGAAGTGGCGCAGCTCTTCTTCTTTCTGGGTGATGATGCAGACGCGCCGTTTCATATCTTGATTGAAGATAAAGTGATCCAGTACGATTCCGTTAAAATAAGTACCGAGGACACTTAAAACTACAGTTTTCTTATCGTACACAAGTGCTGCGGACAGAGCCACACACATACCGGACAGTGACATGGCTTTTCCGAGATCCATATGCAGATATTTGTTCATGATTTTGGCAACAATATCCAGTCCGCCAGAAGAGGCATTTCGATTGAACAAAATTGCAAGTCCGACGCTTACGACCAGTATATAACAGAGTACATCCAGTTCCTGGCTGTCGGTCATGGAGTAAAAATCCGGGAAAATCTTTTCGAAAAGCCCCAGAAACAGTGGAAGCATAATGCTTGTATAGACAGTTTTTGCTCCGAATTCCCGACCGCATGTAAAGAATCCGATAATCAGAAGCACTACATTTAAAATCATAGTGATTGCTGACAATGGAAGCGGTACAAAGTTTGACAGAATGATTCCAAGACCAGAGATACTGCTGACAGAAGCGTGGCTTGGTACAAGGAAGAAGTAGACTGCAGCGGCAATAATTGCCACAGCAAGCGTCAGAATCAACGTTTCCTTTACAGAGTCTGTGTATTGATTTTTCT
The DNA here is from genome assembly GCF_020560945.1 of Dorea sp. 210702-DFI.3.125. Taxonomy (NCBI): domain Bacteria; kingdom Bacillati; phylum Bacillota; class Clostridia; order Lachnospirales; family Lachnospiraceae; genus Dorea; species Dorea sp. 210702-DFI.3.125. The sequence continues at coordinate 10,354 of NZ_JAJCNF010000035.1, read as the reverse complement.
TATTCATATGTAACAATCCCCCACAAATAACATTTGCAACATTCATTTGCAAAGTATATTTTAACTGGTTCTGTGTGGAATAACAAGGTGTCTGTTGTATAAAATTGACAGAGATTTATAAAGAGCAGTATAATTAAAAAAGTAATAGCAAATGAGGGGATGGATTGGGAGGAGATGTATGGGAAAAAGAAAAGCCGTTTATTGGATCCTTCTTGCTTTGATAATGGTCACAGTGACAGGTTGTGACTATACGCTGGAAGAAAAGAGAGAAATGAAGCGTTATGAAAAGCAAGGACGGGAAAATGCGAAAAATTATATAAGAGAAAAATATGGAATCGATGCAAAGATTACAGAGATAAACTGTGAGAAATACAGTTCAAGTCCGGTGCCGGATTTTTTCCCTGCTCCCACCGGAAATGTATTCGTGAAAATGAAGTACAAGGGGGCAGATTTTTTAGTTGCGATATCAGGACAGAAAAAGAATACGGACGGGCTTGATAATTATCAGTTTCAGGAGATTGCCACAGCATTTGCACAAGAAATGTATAACATCACAGGACTTCACGCAGAGAGTGCCTATGTATGTTATGGTGAGTATGGAACGGTAAAAGATGAAAAAAATGGAATGATCCACACATTTTATGATGGGGAAAATCTGGCAGAAGTCTTGCAGAAGGAATCTGCAAGAGCTGTTGTATCTTATGCCAATCAGGACGTAGAGCAGATTCCTGTATCGCAGATAAGCCAGAAGACAGGCGTTGATACAATATTGCTTACGGATTACGAGAGCCGGGAAGCATATCAGACGGTTCGGTGTCCATATTATAATCTGGCTGGCTGGCCGATTGAAAATGGAATAGAGAATCAACTGTATCTGATGAATGGATATCGTGTTGTGGGTGCGGGTGAAGATACCTATGTAAAATGTGAGAAAAAAATTCAGGATGATATTATCCTGATTACAGAAAATCCAAAGGATCAGATCATACTTGAAAAAACCAGTCTGGATTCACAGGAGAATTGGAATGGAAATGGATTTATTGATGCGAAGCAGGTAGCCAGTGCCTATGCATTTGACACAAATTCTGAAAAAGTATATGTGTATTTTCCGGTGGAAAAACTGGACACGAAAGAAGTGAAAGAAGCTCAGTTAGTCAAGCAGTATCAGTATAAAGGAGAAACATGCTATGACAATATCATCAGCAAAGTGACTGATGATGGCAAGTATATTCATGGCATCGTCTATACAAGAGACGAGACGGAGATAAAAATATCCGTGTTTATAGATAAGTAGGTGAAGAAAGCAACGAAGAAATTACCGAGTGCTCTTGACACAAAATAAAAATCGATTTATACTAGGCATTGTAAATAAAAGGGGAGCTTGTGATAGCAGGCTGAGAGGAAGTCTTCAACTTCGACCCAGAACCTGATTTGGATAATGCCAACGTAGGAACGTATAAGATAATGTTACGGGAGATACATTGGTGTATCTCCTTTATTATGCATAGGAAACCACGTCTTTTCTTCTAAGCCAGGTGCGAATCATAGAATATAGGAAATTTTGAGAGTGAACAGAGTTCATGAAGGGGTGCACCACCGCGGGTGTATTTCTTTGTGAACTCTGTTTTATATAATAGGAAATTACATTTCCTTTTATATAAAAAGCCTCCGGCAGGATGCGCACTCGCATTTCCGGAAAGGAGCAGCCATGATTACAGTCAATGGAGAGAACAGAACATTGGAAAAACCAGTGTCAGTAACGGAATACTTGAAAGCATGTAATTATATTCCGGTGCAGGTAGTAGTAGAATTGAATGAGGAGATCATCAAAAGAGAAAATTACGATACAACTGTACTGAAAGATGGAGATGTTGTAGAGATTCTGCATTTTATGGGCGGCGGAAGCTTCTAAGCTTCACGATATGCGAATAGCAGGTATTATAATTTATGAGTAAACAAAGAAAGGTGGATAAAAAAATGACAACAACAAACACAAATGAAGACAAATTAATCCTGGGAGGACATGAATTTACTTCCCGTTTTATTATGGGATCTGGAAAATTTTCATTGGAGCTTATGAAAGCATGTATTGAAAAAGCAGGAGCACAGATCGTAACACTTGCTTTGCGCCGTGCTAATGAAGGCGGACTTGCTAATATTCTGGATTATGTGCCGAAGGACGTAACACTTCTTCCGAATACATCCGGTGCCAGAAATGCGCAGGAAGCAGTCCGTATTGCAAGACTTTCCAGAGAGCTGGGTTGTGGAGATTTTGTAAAGCTTGAAGTTATTCACGATTCGAAATACCTTCTTCCGGATAATTACGAGACAATCAAGGCAACAGAGATCCTTGCAAAAGAAGGGTTTGTTGTTATGCCATACATGTATCCGGATTTGAATGCAGCCAGAGATCTGGTAAATGCAGGGGCAGCCTGTGTGATGCCTCTTGGTTCTCCAATCGGTTCAAATAAGGGAATCTGTACAAAAGAGTTTATCCAGATTCTTATTGATGAGATTGATCTTCCAATTATCGTTGATGCAGGAATCGGTCGTCCGTCACAGGCATGTGAAGCTATGGAAATGGGTGCGTCAGCAGTGATGGCCAATACTGCTATTGCGACAGCAGGAGATGTCCAGGTTATGGCTGAAGCGTTTAAAAAGGCAATTGAGGCAGGAAGAAGTGCTTATCTTTCCGGATTAGGAAGAATACTGGATAAAGGAGCAAGTGCGTCTTCACCATTAACAGGATTTTTGCATGAGTAAATTGCACTGATAACAGAATACAAGTATAAAGATATACAAGAAAAGATATACGAGAGGATCAATGTAACAGCGATGGTAGAAACAATGCAGACCAGTAAAAAAGATGGTCATTTTAATGAAAGTATTGTAAATGAAGAAATACTGGAAGATATGAAAAAGAATCGTATCGATCATATGAAGTATCTTCCGGATATGGAGCAGTTGGAAGAATCTGATGTGATGGACCAGGTTATTTCTGCAATGAAAGCATATGATTATGATAAATATACAGAAGCAGATGTAAGAAGAGCACTGGCGCATGATAACCGGACACCAGAGGATTTTCAGGCACTGCTTTCGCCGGCAGCACTTCCGCTTTTAGAGGAGATTGCGCAGCAAGCACAGATTGAAACAAGAAAGCATTTTGGAAACAGTGTGTATATGTTTACGCCAATTTATATTGCAAACTACTGTGAAAATTACTGTATTTACTGTGGATTCAACTGTCATAATAAGATTCGCCGTGCACAGCTTAATGAAGAAGAGATTGAAAAAGAGATGGCTGCTATTGCCAAGACCGGACTTCAGGAAATATTGATTCTTACAGGTGAGAGTAAGACAAAATCTAATGTGGAGTATATTGGAAAGGCATGCGAGATTGCACGAAAATATTTTAAAGTGGTAGGTCTTGAAGTATATCCGATGAATTCGGATGAGTATGCATACCTTCATAAATGCGGAGCAGATTATGTGACAGTCTTCCAGGAGACTTACAATTCAGATAAGTATGAAACATTACATTTAGCAGGACATAAAAGGATTTTTCCATATAGATTGAACACACAAGAACGTGCACTTAAGGGTGGCATGCGAGGTGTTGGTTTTGCGGCACTTCTTGGACTGGATGATTTCCGCAAAGATGCTTTTGCGACAGGTTATCATGCATATTTGCTTCAAAGAAAATATCCGCATGCAGAGATTGCATTTTCTTGTCCAAGATTGTGTCCGATCATCAATAATGATCGCATTAACCCGATGGATGTTCATGAGCCGCAGTTACTTCAGGTAGTCTGTGCATATCGTCTGTTCATGCCATTTGCAAGTATTACGGTGTCTACAAGAGAATGTGCCCGTGTTCGTGATAATCTGGTAAACATTGCAGCGACCAAGATATCCGCAGGAGTCAGCACAGGAATTGGAAGTCATGTGGAAGATATCGAAGATAAAGGTGACGACCAGTTTGAGATTTCAGACGGAAGAACGGTGGATGAAGTATTCGATGCGCTGAAAAAGAATGGTTTACAGCCAGTTATGAATGATTATATATATTTGTAGATGTGAAATGTCAGATTACAAATAAATAATTTTTTTATGATTGTAGGGAACGGAGGTTTTTAGTATGAGAACGCGAGAAGAAGTTTTGCAGTATGCGCTATCTTTCCCGAATGTGTATGAAGAAAGACCATTTCGCGATCAGGGCTGGCAGCTGGTAAGAGTAAAAGGAAGTAAGAAAACATTTTTATGGATTTATGAAAGAAATGGATATGTTAATTTAAATGTTAAAGTTGATCCGCAGTGGAGAGATTTCTGGCGCAGTACTTATGCCTCTGTTATTGCAGGGTATCATCAGAATAAAGAACATTGGAATACCATCATTTTAGATGGTTCTATTCCTGAAAATGAGATTCAAAGAATGATTTCCGAGAGCTATGATCTGATTACGGACAGCCCGACAAAAAGAATCTATGAGGCAGTGAAAAAGATTCCCAAAGGTCATGTTGCGACTTATGGTAAAGTTGCAGAGCTGGCAGGAGATGCAAAGATGGCAAGAGCAGTTGGAAATGCGCTTCATAAGAATCCGGATCCGGAACATATTCCTTGCTTTCGTGTGGTCAATGCGAAAGGAGAATTAGCCGGTGCATTTGCCTTTGGAGGAGAAAGTGTGCAGGCACAATTGCTGGAAGCAGACGGGATTGAGGTAATCGATGGAAAAGTAGATTTAAAAAAATATGGGATATAACAAAAAATAAAAAGTAAAAGAACCCAACGTGCCGTTTAAGATGTGGAATGCGTTCGCAGAGGACACACAAAAGGCTCTTTCTGTTGGAATGAATGGTCATGTAGCAAAGCCGATCCAGGTTGATAAGCTGCTGTCGACATTAGTAGAAATTATGATGAAACAATAACTAAATACATAAGAAAAGAAACCGTGTGAAATTACAGTTATGTTTCACACGGCTTTTTAGAATATACAGTTAACTAAAACTAATAATCCTTTTTATTCCATAATGTTTCCATCAATACTTATCGTTACAACCTGCCAGGGAATAAATTTTCCGCTGTTTTGAAGAGCCTTTTTGGCAGCCATTTCCAGACCGCCGCAGCATGGAACTTCCATTCTCACGATGGTTACACTTTGAATGTTGTTATTTTGAATGATTGCAGTCAGTTTCTCGCTATAATCCACCTGATCTAATTTCGGACAGCCAATTAATGTTACCTTATTCCGAATAAAATCCTGATGAAAGCTTGCGTAAGCATAAGCAGTACAATCGGCTGCAATTAAAAGCTTTGCATTGTTAAAATAAGGTGCACTGACTGGAGCCAGTTTAATCTGTACCGGCCAGTTCTGAAGTTTTGATACTGAATCTGCAGCTGAAGATGGTTCTTCAGACTTTGGTGTTTCTGTTCGTCGGATCTGCATGATTTTAGATCCCGGACAGCCGGTGTGAGGAGGCATTGCCTGTTTTTGAACGGCGATTTTTTTCTGTGCTTCTTTCACAGCTTCTTCATCATATGCAGGTGCTTCTCTTTCTTCAAATGAAATGGCACCGGTAGGACATTCCGGGAGACAATCACCAAGTCCGTCACAGAAATGTTCTCTTACCAATTCTGCTTTTCCGTTAATGATGTCAATGGCACCTTCGTGACAGGCAGTTGCACAGGCACCACATCCATTACATTTTTCTTTATCGATTCGAATAATCTTTCTTATCATTTTTACCCTCCATCAATAACATTTAACTTTTGTTTCTATCAGAATTATAGTATGATAAATACAACTTGTATGTTTGATTTCCAACAGGAGGAATGATTTTGGAAAAATATTTACCGATTCTAAAAAACAGTTCATTTTTTAAAGGTCTTACGGATGACGAGATATTATCTATCTTGCATTGTGTAGAGGCAACAGCAGTTTCAAAAGAGAGAGATTCTTATATTTTCAGAGCAGCAGATTCTACAGAAGTAATGGGACTCGTGGTGTCAGGCTGTGTTCTTGTGATTCAGGAAGACTTATGGGGACATCGGAATATTTTATCAAAATGCCATGCCGGCGATTTTTTTGGAGAACCGTATGCAGCAAGCCCGGGGGCTGTTCTGAATATCAGTGTGGTAGCAGATGAGGATTGTGAGATTATTTTCCTAAATATCCAGAGGCTGCTGGTCACTTGTCCAACTGCATGCGAGCATCATCAGAAGCTGATCCGCAACCTGGTCAGTGTCCTGGCAAATAAGATACTGCTCCTGAACGATAAGATCACACATGTTTGCAAGCGAACGACAAGGGATAAACTATTATCATATCTGTCTGCAGAGTCCATCAGACATTCGTCTTTGTCCTTTGATATTCCTTTTGACCGGCAGCAACTGGCGGATTATCTTTGTATTGATAGAGCAGCAATGTCTACAGAGATATCAAAGTTACAAAAAGAAGGTTTTATAAAAACAAATCGAAATCATTTTGAATTGACTGTTTTTTAAAGATGCAGATTCAAGAATGAAAATGTAATATACATTATGGAAAACATAGAATTAATTTGAGAGATGTTAAAATGTGCAAGAGGAGGAAAATTTAGATGATAAATAAATTACATTTGGCAATGATTGAATTATATAAAGGAGATGCAAAGAGAATTCAACATTTCTGTAAAGTGCATAGCTATGCAAAATTGATAGCAGAAACGGAGAATGTAGATGAGAAATGTTTATTTACCATTGAAGCAGCTGCTTTGACACATGATATTGGAATTCATTTCTGTGAAGAAAAATATGGAAATTGCAATGGAAAATTACAAGAAAAAGAAGGCCCGGCAATCGCAGAAAAGCTACTCGGAGAATTAGGATTTGATCAAGATGTATCTAATCGGGTTCAGTATCTGATCGCACATCATCATACTTATGATAACATTAATGAAATTGATTATCAAATATTAGTAGAAGCTGATTTCCTGGTTAATATTATGGAGGATGGTTTATCGAAGGAAGCAGCTATAAAAGCCTATCATAGTATTTTCAAAACAACATGTGGAAAAATGATTTGCAGGGAGATGTTTGATATTGGCGTCAGATAGCACACCAGAGAGAAAAATTAAATCCTGAGAAAATACTAAATATTCTCTATTGTAAGGAAATCAAACTTTTGATAGAATAAATGTGTTAAAGTGTCTATTATCAGGAAGGAGCTACATAGGTGATGGTTATAAATTACAATGTCCAAGTAAGTCTGAACTGTGTACTTTTTCCTCAAAAAGAATATAGAAAATGCAGAGATTGAAGCCATTTTCAGCCACAAAATATGTAGCTAAGAATGGCTTTTTGTAGTATCGGAATATTCATGAGAACAGATGCGTATACAAAAAGATACTTGACAGATAGATGAGGAGAAAAAGGATAATGAGAGCATGAGCTGACGGGATTTCCGTCTATTGATAAGCCGTGGCTGAAATATTACAGTGAGGAAGCAATTCAGGCAGAGTTGCCGGAGTGTACAGTTTTACAATATATAAAAAATAAGAATACGAATAATCTGAATGGCATAGCATTAAATTACTTTGGAAATAAAATAACATATCGAGAGTTCTTTGAAAATATTGATAAAGTGGCGAAAGCTTTTTATGCAATAGGAATAAGAAAAGGAGATATTGTCACGATTGCTTCCTTGCATACTCCGGAAACGATTTATATAATTTATGGTTTAAATAAGATTGGCGCAGTTGCTAATATGGTATATCTTACATTATCTGCAAATGAAATAATTGAGAATATAAAAAGCACAGATTCCAAGGCATTTATTTATTTTGCAATGATTCAGGAAAAGGGAAGAATAATTGAAAAAAAGTTTCCCGATATTAAAACAATTATACTGGATGTATCAGACAGTATGCCATGGTATTTGAAATACCCATATAGATTAAAGAATAAAAAGGATATTTTGGGGAAAACATACCGTTTTAAGAATTTCTTGTCTTTGGGAGAAGGTGTCGTTGCAAAAGAAATGTTATACACTAAAAATGCTCCGGCTGTCATTGTATATACAAGTGGAACAACTGGAATTCCTAAAGGTGTGGTGTTAAGCAATGACAATTTAAATGCAGTTGCAGAGCAGTATTCGTATACAACATTTGATTTCAGAATGAATGATATATTTATGGATATGATACCGCCATTTTTGGGGTTTGGAATTAGTATTGGAATTCACTTGCCATTAGCTCTGGGAATGGAATCAGCCCTTTGGATTGATATTGAACCCAATAAAGTAGTTCAGGCGTTTAATAGAATAAAGCCTCGACATTTCGTGTCTGGTCCGGTAATTGTAAAGGCGATGTTGGAGAATAATATCAAGGATATGAAATTCCTTTCAACATTTGCGGGCGGCGGGGAATCGCTCTCTATAGAGCAAGAAAAGAAAGTCAATTCATTTTTACACGATAAAGGATATGGTGGGAACTATGTGACGGGATATGGAATGACTGAGTGCTGTGCTACGGTCTGTACAGGAATGCCGGGGATCTATAAAGAGGGAACTTTAGGCATTCCATTGCCAAAAGTAAATGTAAAAATTGTAAACCCTAAAGATGGACAAGAGCAGAAATACGATGAAGTGGGAGAAGTTTGTTTCCACGCACCGAATATTATGTCTGGATATTTTAAGAATCCAAAAGAAACAGACAATATTATAAAAACACATGCAGATAACAAGAAATGGATACACACAGGTGACCTGGGCAGCGTAGATCAAGAAGGCTTTTTGACCTTTCATGGAAGAATTAAGAAAATTTATCTGACCAAAGGAAGTGATAACAATGTATATAAGTTATTCCCAATGCAAATCGAAAATGAATTGATAAAAAATGAAGAGGTACTTGAATGTGGAACGATAGTTGTGCCAGATCAAGAAAAAATTCATGTTGCAATTGCATTTGTTCGGGTGAAAGTTGGTTTAGAAAAGGAAGCTGTAAGAGGAAAAATCTTGGAATTTGCGAGGGCTCATTTGCCAGAGCATGCCATTCCTAAAAAGATTATGCTGATTGAAAAAATGCCTTACACACAAAGCAATAAGATTGATTATAAAAAACTTGAAGAAAAATATCAGAAAGAAAACAGATGAAACATTATAAAAATTTATTTATCAACCAACTGAATACAAAAGATGTAGACCATTTTACCACTGACACTGGTCTTTTCCTGAGACGAAAGACAAACGGAGCTTTTCGTAAACTATGCAATATTTTTACAAATGCAACGATTATAAGGGAAGATACACCGGATTACGCCAGTGATGAAGAGTATTACGGAAATCTGAAACCAGACAGAATACCTTTATCGTATTACCCACTGTCAACGAAAAAGAATGCCAACAATATTGTTGTCGAGCGATATCCCAAGCTGGATAAAGAGGAAAGCTATATTTTCGTAGGAAGTCATGTCTGCCCGGAAGACATTGAAACTATGTTGAATGTTATTGACAGAAATGCATATCTGATATTAGGCTCGGTAGAAACTTTAAGATACAATCCTGAGGCGTACTTGTCCTGGTTAAATGGCATGATTGTATTTGACATTCTTAATCCAGAGGAAAGAAGTGCGCTTCCGGCAAAAATGGAGAGGGTATTACAGAAACAAAGCATTCTGATATTCCCAGAGGGTTCGCACAATTATGATTTAAACAGATTGATTAAACCACTCTATGACGGTCCGGTGAATCTGGCATTAAAGACCGGAAAAAAGATTGTTCCGGTTGCCCTGGTAAAAGATTATGAGAATAACGTGGCATATCTGGATGTCGGGAATCCGATAGATGTAAGAAATCTTGATTTGAACATACAGGATTATTATCCGGGAAAAGAAGAGAGTGAAAAATATCGGATAAAATCCATGAGCAGCTATGTACGGGATCATATGGCAACAGCAGTTTACCATATGATGGAACGTCATCTTGTCCCGATGAAAAGAAATGAATATGGAGATATGGGACACTATTTTGTGGATTTTTATGTGATGGATACATATCGTAAGCTGAATTGGAAACACGATGTATTTGAAGCAGAATATCTGACCAAGAAAACGGACGAAGAGCGGGAATATGAAGCAGTCGTAAGAACACTGAGTGGTTTACGACTAAAGAAAAATGTCCTGAAGGAAACCAACTTGAACAGCAGGGAATATATCCAGAAGGAATTGGATTTCGACAAGAAAAATGTAGCAGAGAATTTGAGACGATATTTTTATGAAAAAGTAGTTTGACAAAGGAGAATGAGAGAAATATGATTTCGCAGACAGACAGACAGACAGACAGACAGACAGACAGACAGACAGACAGACAGACAGACAG
>NZ_JAJCNF010000034.1:0-32255 GCF_020560945.1 Dorea sp. 210702-DFI.3.125 | reverse complement strand
AGGAAATCAATCATGGCAACCTTATCACGCTGGCAGACTTCTATGGGGTTTCCGTCGATTATCTGCTGTGCCGGACAGAGAACAGGGAGCAGATCAACACGCCACTGACGGAGCTGCATTTGAACGATGAAATGGTTGCACTTCTGAAAAGCGGACGGATCAACAACCGTCTGCTCTGCGAACTTGCCACCCATAAGGACTTTATCAAGTTTCTTGCGGACATTGAGATTTATGTGGATGGGATTGCCACCATGCAGATTCAAAACCTCAACACCCTTGTCGATACTGTCCGGCATGAAATCATAGAACGGTATCGCCCTGGCGAAGATGACCCACATTTGAAAGTGCTGCAAGCCGCCCATATCAGTGATGATGAATATTTCAGCCACATGGTTCTGGATGACCTAAACCTGATTATCCGGGATATTCGGGAAACCCATAAAAAGGATAGTGAGAGTGCGCCCCAGACCACTGTTGCCAATGAACTGAAAGAAAATCTGGAAGCGGTCGAAAATTTCAAGGGCAGCCGTTTGGAAAAACTGGCAGTGCTTTACTGCAAGCAGCTCGGTATCAACTATAAAAATCTGTCAGATGAAGAATTTCGCTGGCTTATTCGGATTCTCCAAAAATCAAAGAAAACGGGAACGCCTATCAACCAGAGGAAAAAACGGTAAAGGAAAACCGCTGTTGCATGGTTTGTTGGATTCCATGTAGCAGCGGTTTGTGCTGTGGTTATTACTTCATTCGTTTTCTTAATATTCGGCGATAATTTGTTTCTCCCTTTGGTGCGTCCTGTATAATTTCCAACACACCATCTTCAAGCATTTTATCAATGCGATTGGAAATCCATACATCACTAATTCCAAGTTGATATTTTCCTAAAACATTACCTATGACAATAGCCATTTTGAATTGCTCTGGCTGTTCCGCAATTTCACGAAGAATGAAACTATCATATATATCTTCTGAAACGCTTTGCAATTTACCATTTAACATTGCACGCAAAGGTGCATTTTCATTTTGAAGTTGATTCCATTTCATAGCACAAGCTGAAAGAAATACAGGATTAGCTTTCTCTTGTAGAGTTATATAGTTTCCCCATTCGCCAGGAGAGACCTCGCCCCATGCTATTTTGGATGTCATAGTATTTTCTTTTCCATATTCCCATGTAGGTAACTTAACCAAATAAATTGTTGTCTGGCAGTTTAAGGGTTGAAGTTGTTTCATAAGCCAATACATACCACAAAGCTCATCTGGATTATAGCTATACCAAATGCGAATTTCTTCCCCAGCTACATATCGTTCAATCACTGAGGTCAATGTAGTTTTAATTTTCTGTATTTTTTCTTCAACCTGATAATCTAAATCCTCTACAAAGCAGACAGACAGCATTTTCTTGAAAACATTTTTCCGCTGTTCGCCAATTCCATTATCAGAAATATCTCCCACACTAAGAGCCATATCAAAACAATAAACATCACAGCTCTTGCCTCCCAATGGAATAGCATTCTCCCAAGCAATGCGTTCTTGTTCCTGTGCTTGAAGCTGTGCTTTTTTCATTTCATCTGAAGATGGAACACTCCCGTCTTCATGCCTCATAAATATTGAAACAGCACTTCCTCTATACTTTCCCTTGCCGTAAGTTTGGGCAATTTTCAAACTTCCACAGGCACTTTCACCAAATACAATTTCAATCATCTTATATACCTCCGATTTAATTGCTCCCGTTATGAATAAATCATCTCATGCAAAACAATTTCTTCTGCCCGGTTATGAATGTTATTGCAACGCTGCACCCATTCCATTTGGTGGGTACGCTTCAATTCCTCGGTTACGCCCTCGGCAGTTTTCATCTGCTCCATGATGGTGTCTAACCGTTCCTGTGCCTGTTCGTTCAGGTCTGCAAGATATGTCCACAATTCCCCGGTCAGTATCAATGTATTCAATCTGGCTGGGTGGACTTCCCTTAAATATTCCCGGTGCATCCGTCCGTACTTTCCGATAGGGCGGTGTTCCTCCGGCAGTTTCAAGTCCGGGATGTAATAATCTCCGACAAGGATATAATCAATTCCGTTTTCCGTTATTCTTGGTTTCAATTCGCTCATGTTCCTTACCTCCTGTGGAAGCAGGCTCGTCTGGTACTAACTCAATCACATCGGTAATCTCACAATTCAGCGTTTCGCAGATACGGGCTAATGTATCCATGCTGATGTGCTTTCCCTCTTTGCTCATGTTGGCAATCATATTTGTTGTCATACCAGCGGCAAGCCTTAAATCCTCTTTTCTCATATCACGCTCTAACAGTGTGTGCCAGAGTGGTTTATAGCTGATGTGCATATTGTTTTCCTGCCTTTCTATCCATACCACCGGGGCGGCTGCCCCGGCAGGAACTTTTCTCTTATTATAGCACCAATCTTGTGAAATCACAATTTATTCTTGTAGCCTGCCGCTGATACCGTCTGGATTGTGCTCTTCCTTTCGTTTTTTGTTCCAACTAATTAGCCATGAACTGCTTGATCCCCTGGGATTTTGCACCTGGGTTATCATTTCCGTAACCTTCGAGAAGGTTTACAACACCCCATGCGCCCAGACCTGCGCCCAGGGCGATCACAAGGATCTTCAAAGTATCAATCGCGCTTGCAAAAAATGCCATAATGTTCCTCCTTTAATTTCAGAAATTTTAATTTGTGATATGGCCGTATCAGGCCGGAAACAAAAAAAGCCGCCGCACTGTTTTTAGAAAAAATCTGTTTCAAACAGCACGGCGGCATGGGGCAGGAAAAATCCTGCGGTTATTTACTTTTCAGGGAGAATCACGAATCCTCAAAAATCCTCCTTTCATCGTGACAAAAACAAAGCCTGCCAGGGCGTCATGCTTTGACAGGCAGGAACAACTTTATAAAGTCTGGGAAGCCAGATCTTCGGCTGTGACTTCATAATTGCGGTATCGTTCACCGGGACGCATCGGCATCCGGGTAGAAAGAAACTTTTCGATATTAAAAGCGTTCTTCTCATTAAAATCGGAAAGCAGTTTGTAATTTGGGTGTTTGGTTATATCATATTTCCGGGAGAGGAACGGCCGCACACCCCTGATCTGCAGCAGACATTTACCCCCGTCCATGACTGCCAGTTCATCCACCGACATCAGATCCTTTCCCAGCTTTTGAAAATTTTGTCCGTGGGATTCCTGATTGCCCTTTGTGACACTGGTGTTATACAGGTCGATGGTCTCTTTCCCCAATAGGGAGTTCCAACTTTTTAAGGTGGTTTCTTCTTTGCCTCCTAAGAAAAGAGAGGCGTCACAGTTACCGATGATGGTGTCCATGTTGTCTTTATACAGGGCTTTGAGCTGGCTTTGCGCCTGCAGCACCAGGCAGGCAGAGATCTCACGGCTTCGGATGGTCGCCATAAGACGCTCCAGGTTCGGGATCTGCCCGATATTTGCCGCCTCGTCGATCAGGCAGCGTACATGGATGGGAAGCCTTCCGCCATATACATCATCCGCCCGCTCACACAAGCGGTTAAACAAAATGGAATAGATCAGACTGATCAAAAATGCAAAGGTTCCGTCCGTATCACTCATAATAAGGAAAAGAGCAGTCCGTTCATCCCCCAGCATATCCAGATCCAGTTCGTCATACATGGTAATTTCCCTGACTTCTTTAATGTCAAAAGGAGCCAGCCTGGAAGCACAGGAAATAAGGATCGACTTCGCTGTTTTTCCAGTAACAAAATGTCAATAGTTTTTTAATCACTTTTTTCAAAAAGGCAAAAAAAATAGAACGTATAGATTATTTCCATACGCTCTATCTCACATTTCATATTAAATTTTGAATGCTACAAGCTGTAATTCTCTTCCTTTCTTATTCCCAATTGTTTTCTTGTAATACTAAATGAAGTAAGTGAGAATAATTAGCCATTGTATCTTTTGCACGGTTTCCATATTCGTTTTCTATAAAAGACAAATCATCCTTATCGGAATGCATAATCAATCCATGATTTTCTGTTTCTACTGGTAAACCATTGAGCCAATTATTTGCTTCAAAATAAATATAAGGAATTCCTATATCACTAAATGGAGCATGGTCACTTCTCTTTTGCCCTGTTGGATATGGATAATCAACATTTCCTTTTGGTGTTAATTGCATTGGTAAATTTGCCTTTTTTGCAATTTCAAATGCCTTATTTACAGCTTCTACATCTTTAACAACACCTTTATCATTTATGCGTCCTCCATACAAATAAAGATTATCTCCTGCAAGAATACTATCTATATTTATCATTAGCACAATATTGTCTTTTTCTTTCTTTGTAAGAGAATTAACATATTCTTTTGAACCATGCATTCCTGTCTCTTCTGCACCAAAAAATACATATTTAATCGTATATGGTGTTTCGACATCTATCATTCGCAATGCACTTTCTAATGCAACAGCTACACCTGAGCCGTTATCATCTACGCCATGTGTTCCTGCACTATCATAATGAGCTCCAACAATAATAGTTTTTTTCGATTGCCCTTCTTTGATTACTTCAATATTTTGACTTGATTGGCTATCTTCACCACCATCAAAAATATTTTCTCCAGATGTGTCCATCATAGGAACACCTTCCTCAATATCAAAAGAATTTAATTTTACATCCTTTTCTGAATATCCACCATTTAACAAAATAGCAGATATAAACGAAGCCATTTCCTTTTCCTTTTCTGTGCCCGCAATTCGTCCTGGCAAGTTCTCTTGAATATATTTTAAAAATGCGTATGATTGTATTCCATAGTTTTCTTGCTTGAAACTCTCTGATATTTCTTGTGTAAGAGTAAAATCTTTTGCATTTTTCATTATTATTGCTGTATGCTTATCACCACATCCTGATAACAAAGAACATACAATAACGATAGATAAAATAATAATGCATATTTTTTTCTTCATAGTATTTCGATTAAACCTCCTTTATAATTTCAGATTTGTTACTCACATGATATCATATTTTTTCTTCATTTACATCCACCTAATTTTAATAAACTGCCATTCGGCTTGCTTCTGTAACCAGCATCCGGTTAATCTTCTCCTGCATTGTTTCCTTTGCATCTTCATTGAAATGATAACGGACAACATAGACTGTCTGCCCGATTTTCTTTGTAAATGTGTTCCCTTCTGTTTTTGTATTCATCATTTTTTCCATAATCATTTTTTCCTTTCTTTCCTGTGCCCGACAGAGAGAGGATTGTCTTTGTCCCTGCCGGAAGTTTATCTGTACACTGACAACATAAGTGTCAACATGGGGTTTGAAACTTTTTACTGGTTGTTTTTTTATTTTCCAAAATACTACTGGAAAGTTTTTTGAATGTTCTTGTTGACACCTGTAAAAAAAGCTGAAACGCCAGTAAATATAAGGGTTTTAGGTGTCAACAAATCTGTCAACAAGCGATAAATTTACAGAAGATTTGTAGCCTTCCGATATCAAAATCAGCCTTTCTCTCTGTCGGGCAGGTCAAATGGCAGCTCCAACTGTTCTGCCTTCGTCAGCTTCGTAAATCCGTCTTTGTCCGGTTCGTTGCCACCCTCTTCTGTTCCTTCCCTGACCCAGCTTCTCTGTCTGCCATATCCTTCCTTTGAAAATCTGTGGATTCCATCCCTCTTCCAGCCGGTGATCTGTGTATCCATAATGGAACAGATCTCATTTGTCTCGAATTTTTTCGGCTCCCGTTCAAAATGGTCAAAGGCTTCTTTCCAAATCTGGACGGAGCATACATGAGTTCCCTTGTAGGCATCTAGCCAGCCCTGAATCATTCCTGCCATCGTATCTTCCTGTGTGAACTGTTTCCGGTATTCACTGATCTTCTGTTCCATTTCTTTTGAGAATTTCAACAGACTGCTCTTATTCTCCGTTGACCAGTAGATTTCCATTGCTTCTGCCCATAGCTGGTCAAAATAGGCTCTGGCTTCTTTTTCATCATCAAGGATATGCTTCTCTGCCTTGCTGCTGTCTATGGCAATCGGCAGGAACCGTCTTGCCCCGGTACGGTCAAAGGGAATAAACTGCCTTGTGTTCGTTGACCCGGCAAAGATACACTGACGCTTCCGATCTTCCTCATATTTATCATAGGGATTCCGGTAAGTGTCTTTCTGCCTGGTCAGGAATGATTTGATCTCTTCATTGCTTTTCGCGCTGATTGCTGCAATCATCTCTGACATTTCCATGATCCAGTGTCCCCGGAGATGCTCATATATCTTACTGTCGTTCAACTGTTTCAGGTCATCAGAAAACCAGTCATCATTCAGTGCAAGGAAACGGAAGAATGTGGATTTCCCGGCTCCCTGCTGACCTACCAAACAGAGCATTTCATCTGCCTTACAACCCGGACGGTAGATTCTGCTCAACGCTTCCATCAGGAAATGTTTCACAACCTCATAGACAAAATCCGAAGCATCAGCTCCCATATACCGTTGCAGTACATAACGGATTCGCTCCTGTCCGTCCCATTCCAGTTGTTCCAGATACTCACAGATTGGGTGGTATGCCCGGCTGTTGGCTTCTATGCGGAGTGCCTTATCCATACATTTTTCACTTGTGAGCTTGTAATACCGTTCAAAGAAATAATAAAAATAAGTCCTGCCATCATCGTCCAGTTTGCAGATTTCCTCATTCCACCAGAGTTTTTTCACAATATCAATCCTGCCTGTCAGCTTGTTGTACTTCATGCTCTCACGCACAAGCGGATCATTTCTCAGCACGACCATATAATTTCCTACCGTTGCTTTCGCAGTTCCCTTTTGTGTATATTCCAGCATCTGTTTCACTTCATCGACTTTACTTTTATCTGCCATCCGGAGCATTTCTTTCATGGCATCTTTCTGTTCTTTTGTAGCAATCTCCTTTATCTTCTCTTTCGCATTGCTCAATCTTCTCCATCTCCTTCCATTTTTCTTTGACAAGGACTTCCTTATCTGCCCTATCCCCGAAGAGCAAAATATCCAGATAATACTCAACAACCGTCAGTTCACTGAGAGAAATCATAAACTTTTCATTCCATTCTTCTGTCCATGTTTTTGGTGCATACTGCTCTTTCCATTCCAGAAGCAGGCTACGGTAATTCAGATATGCTCTCAGGCATCTTAGATATTTTTTCTGCCAGAGTTCTTCCGGTGTCGGCTTCGGCTTTTTTATTGGAACACGTCTCTTGTTCTGCAGTGATTCCCTGTCCTTGCCGGAATAAAGAATCCTAAAATCATCTGCCAGCTTCATAGCAGCATCTTTCAGTCCAATGCCAAACAGTTGTGCTGTAAAATCAATCGCATCTCCCGTACAGCCACACCCGAAGCAGTAATACCTCCGGTCAACTTTCATACTGGGTGATTTGTCATTATGAAAAATACAACGGATCAGTCCGCTCCTGTTGGGCTTCAATCCATACAATTCAACAGCCTGCCGGACAGTCACGTTCTGTTTTACTTCATCAAATAATCCCAATTCATTTCCTCGCTTTCTTATAACTGCTTCCCAAATCCGGGAATCACTTTTTACTCAAAAACAAAAAGGCACTTTGTCCTGTCCTTACGGAATCAACAAAATGCCCTTATAGTTCCAGATCACTAGAACACGATTTTCCTTTATTCAGTTGTTTTCTCTCTGCCTCTTCTCTTTGAATCTTTGCTACATTCTGTGCAAGTCTTTCCCTGATAGATGGCTTCACTTCTTTTTTGATTTCTTCTACAACAGCTTTTTTCTTCTCTGGCTGTTTTAACTGTTTAGTAATCCGTATGACCACTTTTTCCATTGCAGTTTCTATTTTTCTTATCAGCCCGTCCAGTCTTTTTATTGCATAATCCTTTTCTCTTTTGGAAGCCTTGTGTTTCGGATCCTGAATCCACTTTTTAGAATCTTCTGCCAAACGGATATCATCTCTTCTGGTAGCCAGCATTGCTTCTTTTGCTACTTTCTCCACTGCCTTGTCATAAGCTTCACTGGATACTTCATCAAGCAAGGTTTCCACATCTTCAATACGGACGGTAAGCTGTTTCAGTTCCTCTCTCTGTTCTTCAATTAGATCACCCTGCTTGAATATACGGTCTGAATTATTTGCAAATTCTGTATCCTGCTGTTTTATTTTTTCTTCCTGTGACTGAATAATTTCTTCATTTGCACGCACATACCTTGACTGTTTTGCAAGCTCCAGACGATTCTCGTTCACCTTATCAATCTGCATAAGAATTGTTTCCTGTTGATTCGCAATTTCTTCTTTCTGCTTCATACGGATATAATCTTGTTTTTCCAAATACTTTCTTCCACCATACGATGGTTCTTCATCAAGTTCCAGTCCGTGACGTTTACAGATATCTAAAAACATTGTCCGGCAGGCAGAATCAAAAACAACCTTGCGGTTATTTGTCTTTGATCTCTTCTTTTCTGGATCTGGAAGTTCAAATCCAAGTTCTTCCAATGCTGTTTCCTGTTTCGGCTCAATTTCTCCATATCGGTTTGTAGCATCGAAAACATGACGCTCATGAATATGAGGTGTTGCTTCGTCCATGTGTAGCGACCAATCAATAATATGCACATTAGAACCAAACCGCTCATCGAACTCTTTCTTGAATTCATCAAAAACCAAAACCAGCGTTTCCACAGAAGCGTGTTCATCTATCGTCCCAAGCTGATAGATACTTTCTTCCGGACAGGTCTTTTTATTTTTCAGAACATCTTCCACCCCTTTACATCTGTCGGGGTGTCTTGCTTTCTCATGACGTTTATTCTGGTTAATCACATAATCGCTGTAATGATCCACATAGTATGCCATCTCAATCTGGTTAAAAGAAAAATTATCCTCTTTTCCCCGGTCTGCCATTGTGGTATATCCCTGATAGCAGTCCCAGTAAATATTCTGACGGACACGTTCATTGTCAATATGCTCACTGTGTTCCGGGTCAAATCTCCGGTCATTGTGAAGCGGATTGTAAACACCGTCTTTCCCAGATCTGCCGTTATGCCTTGTGCCTTTCAATTCACATCTCTCCTTTTTTCAAGTTGTTTCCCCGGAGGGGATTGCAGCGAAGCTTCCAAAAGTCTCTGTCCCCGTTACAGACAGTACCCAGTACCATATGGCGAAACGCCATATCACTGGGCAATGGCTGCCGCCCTTAACCTGCTAAGGGCTTTGCCCCTTAACCCCAGCAAGATGCTGCCGCTCTTTGCAATCTGGGCACAAAGGACTTCCAGCCCTCTGTACTCCCAGCAGACAAAACGTAACTCCTGCCGCTGTCCCTTCAGCAGGATCTCCGTTCCGTCTGTTTTTCAAAAATCCTCTGCATCGGATTTTGTGAAAATATAAAAATGGGTAAAACAAAGGGCACTAACTTTTTACGGTTAATGCCCTTTCCTTTACTCATTCACTTTTCAGATAATTCCTGTATGTATCATTCTGATAATTGCTTCAGAACCATTTTAACATTCTTCCTAAGTTTCATTCCGTCCCTCAGTCCCAACCGGTAGAAAAATTCTTCTGTCTCTGCTCCACTGTTAAATATCTGGTCGCAATATTTTGTAATGGCCTCTTCCTGTTTCTGTGGAAGTGTGGCAATCACTTTTTTATATTCTTCCTCAACTTCATCTGGTTCTGTCACAGACGGCTGGCTCAGTTTCCAGTCTGCATACTCTTTTCCCATATGCTCCGTTATGGTCAGGTTGATAAATTCTTCAATCTCTTTTGTAATCTTCATTTAAGAATCCTATTCCTTTCTCCAGTGGTCTACTTCATCAATCTGATTTTGATTGTTTCCAGCCACACCACTGCCCAGCCAGAAAGCACAGCAGGATATAAAGTATAAAACCTGCCACAAGCATCCTGACCGCTTCTGTGCCTGTCTCCTGTCCGAATCCATACCCTAAAACTGCTGTAATGCAGATGATCCCCGACAGGATATGAAATACCGTTGCCGACAGCCATGTGAAGAACATAACCACCAGTTGTATCATTGTCAGGCATATACGCACTGGCAGTAATACGATTTTCACAATAATTCTTACAACAACCATGACTGTCCACCCCTTTCACTGTTTCAGATAACTACGATAGCTGTCTATCACAGAATCTGTCACACCGCTTTTGTAAATCTTTCGGATATCAACGATTTTTTCATCTTTCAAAAGTTTCAGCCAGTCCAGTAAATCTTTTCTGCTGTTTGCAAAATTACAACATCTTCCGTCTGCATATTCAATCCAGTATCTCATAAGTCCCTCCTACACATACACCAGTTCATTTAAAATAATTTCATCTACCCGGCTTCTTGCATTGTTTGCCCGGCGAACCCATTCCATCTGATCTCTGCTTTTCAATTCTTCCGTAATGCCTTCCTGCTCCATAATCTGTTCCATGAGGAAATCCCTGCGTTCCAAACACTGCTCATTCAGATCTGCGAGATACGTCCAGAGCTTACCACTCAATGTCAGATAGGAATACAAGCCACTCTTGTAATCTTTCAGATAGTTTCTGTGAAGACTTCCATAAAAACCAATCTCTCTTTTCTCTTCGGGTACTGCGATCAGTGGCAGATAGATTTCCCCGACAAGGATATAATCCAGACCATTACTGTTATCGTGAATGATTCTTTCTAATTTGCTCATGCTGATGCAACTCCTTTCTTCGGTTCTGCTGGGGGAAGCAGTGATAGCGGAATGAACACACCTTTTGCAATATCTTCCTGCCGGATCTCTTCTTTTTTTGCATCCAGTTCGGCTTTCTTTTTTGCCTTTGTCCGTTCATAGTATTCCTGCTGCTTTCCATTTGCTTTTCTTCTCAGGTAATTCTGGTGAAGCCTGTCTTTTCTGGCTTCCCGTTTTTCCATTTCTTCAATTTCTTCCGGTGTCATTTTCACCTCACCGAAATGTGGCGGTAAATATCTGCCGATGAAGTTAAAATAGATTTCCACTTCCTGTGTCGTCTCAACGCTTCCTTTCCGGTCACGCTCATGCACCACAATCTTTTCTACAAATTCATTCAGCATGTAAGTGGTCAATTCCTCAAAATTTTGGTATTTATCAACCAGAGCAATAAACTTCTCCGCTGATCTGCGACCTTCTTCATAGCCTGATAATTCAGCTTCCATATCTGCAATTTCTGCCGACAAATCTTTCTGTTCTTTAGAATACTGTCCATCAAGAATCGCATAGCGTTCATCTGGCAGCTTGCCAAGAATATTGTCCTCATAAATTCTGCAGATCAGTTTTTCCAGTTCCTGCACACGCTTTTTTGCCTCTGCCAATCTGCTTTTCAATCTTGTGATCTCACTGGACTGCTGTGAAGTCTGTGCCTTTTTTACTGTCTCCAAAAATTCTTCACGATTCAACTGTGAATACTCCGCAACAGCCTTTAAAAGTTCCTTAATCAGCTCCATAACCACATCAGCATTAATTCTGTGCTGTGTCTGGCAGAGTGTTCCAACCGGAACTTTAGAATATGCAGAACAAGTATATTGTGGTACTCGCTTGCCATTATTTACTCGATGGACATACATTTTGGAACCACAGTCTGCACAATACATCAGACCTGTCAAGGGGTGGGCTTCTCCCCATCCATCTGGATATCTTCTCACATTGCTTCGGATTCTCTGTACATTGTCAAAAGTTTCCTGATCTATAATGGCTTCCTGCGTGTTCTCAAACACCGTCCAATTATCTTCAGATACGTAATGGCTTTTCTTATCCTTGAAATGTTTTCTGGTCTTGAAGTTCACTGTATGACCAAGATACTCTCTTTTCTTCAGAATGCCTGCAACAGTAGAAGAGCCCCAGCCATAAGGATCTTTGATTTCTTTTACTCTGCCTTTCCATAATCCGGCATCTTTCTTTGCCATATGAACCGCTGGTATCTCAACCTTATCCTCTTTCAGTGCCTTGGCAATCTGATATGGTCCGTACCCATCCATTGTCATGTGAAAGATTCTCCGTACAACTACAGCTGCTTCTTCATCAACAATCCATACATTCGGGTCATCCTTGTCTTTCAGATACCCATATGGTGTTGTACTTGCCACATGCTTGCCGGATTTTCCTTTCGCCTTGAAAGTGGATTTTATCTTTTTACTGGTATCCCTTGCATACCATTCATTCATGATATTTCGGAATGGAGTAAAATCATCGTCCTCCCGGAAGCTGTCTACATTCTCGTTGACTGCAATCAGGCGGACATTCTTCTGTCGCAGCAATTCCATATATTGTCCGACTTTCAGATAATCTCTTCCCATTCGGCTCATATCTTTAATCAGAATCGTTCCGACTTTCCCCGACTCTACTTCTTTCATCATGGCAAGAAAGCCTGGGCGATCAAATCTTGTACCGGAGATACCATCATCAGTAAAATGAACAAGATTGGTAAATCCATGTTCTTTTGCATATTGTTCCAGCAGTTTCTTCTGGTTTGAAATACTGTTGGATTCCCCGTTTAATTCATCATCACGACTAAGACGTTCATACAACGCTGTCATGAATCCCTGTTTCTCTGTCATAGTCAGATGTCCTCCTTCCTTTGTTTATTAATTGCCTGTTCTCATCCCATATCCGTTCCTGTACCGGGTTCTGATGTTTCCGGGACGTATTAACCAAAAAAGACACGCTGAATGCCTATTCAGTTCTGGTATCACTACGGGCAGGCTGTTTCGTTTTCAAGGTTCGTGTAAGAAGTAAAAAAGATTCTTACACTAAACGAAATGCTCAGAGGTCTTTTTACAGCCCCCTTACTGCATCTTTTTTGATTTCGTGTCATCTTTTTAAAGTTCCTTACACAATCTCTGTACTGACGAAACAAAATACGGACATGTTTTGAAATTGTTTTTTACAAAATACAATTTTGTTCTTTAAGGTAAAAAAATAAGCCTCAAGAGACTTTTTAATCATTTTGGAGCTCCAACTCTTTAAATTTGATTGATTAAGAAGTCTCTTCAAACTTACTACACCGGCAGCGAGCTTATATTTCTTATATTGACGCAGGGCAAAATGATCCGGGTCTTTCTGTTCCAGCGCGTCAAAGAGAAGGTCAACGGCATTTTTGAACGACTCATCATCCTCACGGACTTCCATTGCGTTCAGCATTTCTACCAGTGTGGCAAAGTTCTGTTCGTTTGCCGGAGCCTCATAATAGATATATCCGATCAGTGCCGTATAGAGCAGGGTTTCTGCCTTGACCCAGAAATCGTCTCCGGCTTTTCCTTCGCCTTTGGTATTGGCGATCAGAGTCGTGACGATCTTCAAAATATCTTTCTCGGAGTGAATGTAGGCGAATGGGTTAAAGTGCATACTTTTCTGAAAATTGATCGTATTGAATACCCGTATTTTATAGGGCTCATAGATGATCTTTCCTTTTTCATTACGCACAGGCTTTCCGTCCTTGTCCAGCTTTGGCGTGCCTCGCTGCAACATCTTTCCGCATTCCACAAGAACTGTACCTTTCGGATCGGTGACGACGTAGGAACTGTGCATTTGCATCAGATTGGGCTTGATGAAAAAGCGCGTTTTTCCCGAACCTGATCCTCCGACTACCAGTACATTTTTATTTCTTGCATTGGCCGGATTTTTGGGCCTTCCGTTTAACATCAGTCCTTCACTTTGGGTAAGAATGATATTGTTTTCCGGCTTTGGGTCCATAAACGGGGCAATATCGGCTTTATTTCCCCAACGGGCTGAACCGTATTCCACATTTTTGCGGTATTTCTTAGCGTCTTTCCCTCTAAGATAGACTGCCAGCCGCATAATGGCTGCACCGCATAAACCGATCAGCCAGTCCATTGCCGCCCCCGGCCACATATTCTGAAACGCAAGGGCAAAGCCTTCGGACAGTCCTAACAGCTTTTGGGAAGCGTCTGCTCCAGGAGCCAGACGCACCGCCTCGCCCAGCTTGGCAAATACCAGAAGAAACAGAAGATACGGAAGATGGAGAATGACCTGTTTTTTCAGTGTTTCTGCATCGATCTTCATCGTTCCGGTCCTCCGTGTTCTTTGTTCTTTACACGGTCACGACCAAGCGACTGTGCCAGTTCTTTGAACTTATGAAGCTGTGTAAGCAGCGACGGTCTGCTGCTGCGTGTAAGGTCTTTCTTTGTATATTCCTTAAAAGCTGCCGTCAGTGCATCCGCCTGGTTTGCCTTGAAATATACCGTCCATTTTGGGGGATCGGTCCCAAGTTCCTTTTCTATATGGTAGCGTACCTGATGTTTTCTGGCATACCGTTCAAAAGAGCGGATTCGCCCTGAAACTTCAATGGTATTGGCTCCGGGGTCTTTATAAGTCAGCCGCTTCATGCTGTTGCGCCCGACTTTTGGCATTGTGTGTTCCTGTTCCATCTTTTGGAGTACCGCAGCAATAGCCGCACGCAGTACCCGCCCTGACAGTTTTGCTGCCTGTATAGAAACAGAAACCGTTCGTTGTTCGAGATCTTCCTGCAAGAGCATCCTCCTTTCTGATAAAAT
Organism: Dorea sp. 210702-DFI.3.125; assembly: GCF_020560945.1. Taxonomy (NCBI): domain Bacteria; kingdom Bacillati; phylum Bacillota; class Clostridia; order Lachnospirales; family Lachnospiraceae; genus Dorea; species Dorea sp. 210702-DFI.3.125. The sequence continues at coordinate 17,799 of NZ_JAJCNF010000034.1, read as the reverse complement.
CGGTATTTATAATATGGAAATAACTTTTTACCGGCTTTCCCCAAGAACCTGCTGTCGGGAAGCGTGTTCAAAGGCTTTTGCTGCCTGATCGACCTGAATTTTAGCATGTTTCAAAAGCGTCTTGATGATCGTAGCCGGGCGTTCCTGTTCCTCCAGATGATCGACCATCCCTTTGCACTCATCCGGGAGGTATTCCGCCATATCTTTCAACACATCGGAAAAGTTACCCATAAAGCCCCAGCAGCTATCCGACAGTTCCCCGTTTTTATAAAGCTCAAACCCATAACATTCGCCACGCAGATAGGAATCGTAAGCAGCGACTTCGCTGCGCATCAGTGCGTCTGCTTTCTGACGGATAGCACCGGTCATCTTGTCAGCGTCAAATTCCCTTAGGGCATCTTCTTTGGAAACATAGATCCAGCCGACCTGTCCGCTGTCCCATTCTGCATGAGGAGCCCTGCCTGAGAAACTTTCTGTACTCATGGCAAGACCGGAGTGGTCGTAGAGATAGAGGGGGAGCATCAGATACTTTTCCGAAATTACTTTCTGCATTGCTTCATCGATCGCCCGTTCCTCTGTCTTTGGTCCATGCCGGAAACGGCTGCTTACAATGTTTACCATCCGTTCATAGCGTTTCATGCCGGCTTCATCATGTCCTACGGTATCTAAATACATTTCCCGCAGGAAGTCATCTTTGTCCATATAGTTGTGATGGTCGCCCAGCGCATAGCGGGGATGGAAGCATACCATCGTCCCGAAATGTTCATCTACCTCACGGGGAGAGATCAGAATATCGTCCGGCTGCACCATAAGGGCATAAGGTTCATTTACTGCCATTAACATAATTGGCTCCTTTCTTTCTACAAATCCGGGCCGGAATGGTGCATCATCGGTTTTTCCCTGTGTTCGTTGGTGGCAGGCTGTTTGACTGCAATAATCTCGCCGGCAATCCTTGCAAATTTTTCAGGGTACTTAAACTGCTCCCCGTATTTCTCCATCAGATCCGGGGAAAGGTCTGTAAAATCTTCCTCGCCAAGACCAACGATCAGAAAATTCCCGGACACAATATCATAAACGTGGCCGTCATCATCAAAGAGAGCCCGGTTCAGAGGCAGTCCCATCAGCTTGCCTTCATCATTGCAGATCAGAGCCACCGGGTCCTCATACGGATAGACCGCCTGAATGTCTCCACCCACTGCCGCCTGCAAAGATTTCAGACCGCTTTCAATCTCCGCAGCATAAGGGGACTTGCCCGGCTCTACCATTAACACTTTCATAACTGTATATCCTCCTTCTTTTTCATTGCCATACCGGGAGCGGCTGGCGTTTTTTCCTGGGTTTTTGCCACAGAGAGCTTCCCCAGGACGGAAGGCTTCTCCTGGTTTTGGGGCGTAAAAATACCGTCCTCCGAAACCTCGGCGGCATGTTCCGTTTTGGTCTGTTCCAGTCCTTCAACCGTATAACCAGGTAAGAGAGTGCCGTGAACCATAAAATGACGCTTATATTCTTTCGGAATTGGCGGGGAAATTTCCGTGAATAAATGGGAATAGGCTTTCTTCCGCCCGTCCAAGTATTTTATGGCTGCATTCTTATCTGTATATCGTTTCTGGTTTTGTCCGGCAATCTTTTCTCCATATCCCTGCTTCGGGGAATGAATACGGACTTCCCATGTCACATACCAGGCAACCGGAATACTCTGTTTTGTTTCCCTGTCATATTTCGTATCTTCCCAAATACTGCAGGTCATCTGATAGACCCGGTTGCTGATTTTCTGATCCGCCCTCCAGTTATCGGTGTCTTTCCACTGATTGCCGGTATGTACAATCTCCGGTGTACGAAGATATTCCAAAGCCCGGTTGATCGTCTGTGTCGCCGCTGCCTGCTGTTCCCACTGTTTTGCGGCAGCCACCACGAGTTCATAGGCTTTCTGCTCCCCGTCGATACTTCCTTGGCGCATAGCTTCCAGGCTATCGGTTCCCATTGTGATCAGAGTAGAAATGTCCACATTTTCACAAACTACGCTGTGTTCTATTTTAAGCTCTGATCCCGGCGTCAAGTAGTCGCCATATCGGTAGGCATGGTAATCCCTGTTTTCTTCCAAAATGCTGTTCACCTCCTGCTATATTTCCGGCTCATGGTTTTTTCTGGAAACCGTCTGAGCCGGTGATTTTTTATCTGTCGGTCTGTTTGCCGCAAGCTGATCCATCACGGAAGGACGGCCGACGCCGAACATGGATAGCTGACCGTCCGCTGCCTCACGAAGTTCAGAAACAGAGAGGGGAAGCGTTACATCAGCATGGGTCAATAGCTGTTCCCGTTTCAAATCCTGAATGATCTCGTCAAAAACGGCGTTGATCGCACGGCGTTCTTCCCCCACAGGGAAGGCTTTCAATACCTCCATTTCTCCGTCTTTACCGGAAACCAGGGTAAGGGCACAGTCGGCATGGCCTGCCAGATAATCCGATGTGTAGGGCAGTTTGTCCTTGATATAACAGGCAAAGGCTCTGGCTGTCATTTCCACGTTGCTGTCCCAATAACCGCCGTCTTTTTCACATTCTTTTCCCATGCGTACCGAATTACGGTAAAAATCAGTTTCCGTCCGTCCAATCTGCGGAGCTTCCTGCGCCTGCATCCCGGAAAGCATACGCTCAAAAATTTCCAGCCGTTCCCGTTCACTTTTGGGAATTACCCGGCCGGTAACATTCTTCTTAAATGCGCTGATCTGTTCCACAGAGCCGGGTTCGCCGGACAAAAATGCTTCCCGCAAGACTGCGTAGGTTTCCATCTGTTCCTCATTGCCATACCGTTTCAGGGAGGCAAGAACCGAGGAATCCAGCCAGCTTGCCGCATTTTTCCGGGTGCGTTCTGTTTGTGCTTCCGTGCGCTTTGCTGCCTGTTCCGGTGTTTCCGGTTTATACTTCATGGTGTCAATGAGTTTTTGGAACGGCGCATAGAGGCGGGGCTGTTCTGACAGCATTCCTTTTGCGCCCATCTTTGTACCAAGATAATCGTCAAGTCCATGCCACCATTCATGTGCCAGCGAACCGGCCCCGTGCATTTTCGTAAGATTGATGACTGTACGCAAAGGTTCATAATGAGCCGCAGCATTGCCGCTGCCTCTTGCACCAAAAGCGATAGCAAGCGTTCCCTGATAAGCAATATCTTTATCGCTGATCTTAAGGGCTGACGCCAAATCCTTTAGTGCTTCAAATCCCATGTTAAGGGAGGTCTGACGGTCGTTCTGGTTCATCCAGTTTCCAAACTCGCCGCCGCGGAACCCAAATGTATCAAGATAATGCTGTCCGGTGATCTCCACGCCATTCCGATAATCCGGGCCGGTACGTTTGACATGGGCGAGCTGGGGAGGGACAAACCGGATCTTCCCATTTTTGTTCCTGCCTTTGGCAAGTTCCTGCACCCATTTCAGGGCAGCTTCTTTGGTCTCAAAATTGGTCCGCAGGATCGAATAGCCTTTTGTCACATAGTAGGTACCGGGTTTCCAGTCCTCATTTTTAGAATAGGTATGTTTCCCGTCGTTGAAGTGGATCGCATAACCTTTCGGTATTTTCTGCTCTTTGGAAACACAAAACTGTTCCTTTTTTGCTTTCTGAGTAAAGTTGCGCTCAAAATATTCAGCCGAGCGGATCAGCATGGTATTGGACAATTTGTTTGTGATCACGGGATTGTCCTGTCCCTTTTTCGTTGCCCGGTAATGGATTCCGCTTCCCCAGCCCTGTACCTTTTCTAAATATCCATTGTCAACGAAAAAGCGGTCATAGGCTCTCACAGCATCCTCCGCAGTACGGACATCTGAAAGCACTGCCTGCAATTCCCGAACTGTTTTTATATATTCCTTTTGTCTCGCGGTCCGTTTTTCCGGGGTGTCATCCGTGCGGTAATACTGAGGGGAAGCGTTTAAGCCGTCCCTCGCTTTTTTGATAAAATAGACCACGCCAAGAGGAATCCCTTCCTCCAGTATGGCTGCATAGTCCGGCTTTTTCCAGACATTATCCTTTTTCACAAATTTTTCGGCTTCGCGCTCATTCATGGCTTCCAGATCATCTGCATACAGCCCGCGGTCTTTCCACAGGTCTTTTTTAGCACCGCCGATCTTTTCGCCGAAATCTTCATGCACTCCTGCCAATCTTCATCACCTCCAGTCAGTGTAAAATTCTTATCGCTCCGGGGCAGGGCGACGTTCTTCGTTTTTGTGAAGTTGTGGGAGGTTTCCTGTGAGCCGGTCAGTTTCCCTGCGGATCAGTTTGTCCAGAGCGCCTAAATCCTCCGGTGCAATGGCAAACTCCCGGTAATTTTCATACCACAGGCCCGTAGAGATTGCCGCGATGGGCGCAATTTTCTCCGAACCGGATGGAAGAAGGCGATACACAGGGGCTTCGTCATAAAGAAGCATCTGCTTTGCCGTTCCCTGTGGTATGCGGTACTTATCCATATCCGGGTTCTGGGCTGCCTCCATATATTGCATATTCAGGCGTTCTTCTAAATCCTGGGGCATATAACGAAATGCCTGATCCATCCACTGTCTGAACATCGTGGAATAGTGGTACTGCCATTCCGTAACTTGATTCGGGGCATAAGAAAATCCCCAGCTTTTCAGAGCATCTTTTTCGTAAAGCTCCATTCCAGTCCATTCTTTCAGGCTGACCGTAGCCACTGAACCATCTTTGCGTTCGATATTGACGCCGCAGGGATAGAGGATATTTCGTTTTATATCCTGCCGCAGCGTGTCTAAATCCATCATCAGGACATCTCCGTACAAGTGACCGCCCTCTCTGAGATCCGTATGAAACAGGAAAGCCCTCGCTCCGATAAACTCCGTTGTTAAGATCATTTGATGAAGATCTGCCGTAGAACAATAAGCAAACAAAGCGTCGGAAAGCCACATGTGATTTTTCCCCATGATGGCAATGGAATCAGCCCCGGCATTTGTCGCCAGAGAACGCATATTGAATTCGCATTCCCTGAGAAAATCTCCGGCAAAAATATGGAGCTCATACGCAAAGACGGATAAGTCTGTATCGCGGATCAAATGAATCTGCGGTAGTGGTTCCTGATCCAATCAAATTCCTCCTTTCATGTGAAGCAGCTCTTTGACCTGCTCATTTTCCGCAAACGGCTGGCTATCTGTCCCCGCCATTTAATCAATCCCTCCCATCTGCCGGTAGCTGCCCGCCGGCAATCTTGCCGACAATCTCCGGACCGGTTTCATAAATCTGCATGAGGCGTTTTGCTGTGCCGCAAGGCTGTGCAGCTCCGCTAGTCCAAAGACGCACTGTGGATGGGGCAACATTCATCAAAAGCGCAAAGCCCTTTTCGTTCATGTCCAGCTTTTTCATCAGCGATTTAACCATATCGGGGCCGTAGTCTGGACACCGGGAAGTCTCGGCAATCATCTGCAAAGCGGTATTTTCAATTTTTTTCATTTTCAAATCCTCCTGTTATTTGTTTTCCAGCCTTATGCCGGGGCAAAGCTGATCTGGTTGTGTTTCATCCTTTTGGCAAAATCCGGCAACGAATAATTTACCCCGTCAATTTCTGCATGGGTGTCATCCAGACGATGACAAACAGCAAAGTGCCTGTCCCCGTTTCCATAGAACAGGCAGAGTAAACCATTGTCGGGAATGGAAAACAGCGCTTTTCCGGCGCTGTCTGTAAAGCAGATATGTTGAGATCCATTCATGTTGAAATCCTCCCTAAATTGAAACAGCCGCCTCTTTTGGGCGGCGTTGGTGCTGGCTGGTTTGCAGTTGTTCCCGAACCTCCAGCAATTTTTCATTGTAATCTTTTCCCATCCGGGGAGGGTTGACACTTACCCGGATATGACGGAAACGTTTATCCTCGTGGAGCATGGTCTTGATTTTCCGGGCATTGACAAATCCGGCAAGATCGTGGTCCATATAAAGGGTAACACGCCGGATCTCCGGGTGGCGTTCCAGAAAAGAAGTCAGCGCCACATGGGAAGTACCTCCCAAAGACAAGCGGTAACCATTCCATTTCCATCCCTCCAGCTCTTGAAGCGTTGCATGGGAAAGCGCATCAATAGGAGCTTCAAAGACTGCCACATGCCGGCTACCCGGACTTTGCGGGGGATAACAAAAGTTATATCCTTTGTCGCTGCCATAGACATCCTTTTTGAGATTGCCGCCGATACTGCGCATACAGGCGAACTTCGCTTTCCCGGAATCATCTTTCCCTACAAATACACAAACCGGTTCTCCATGATACCGGGCTTCGTAAAAAATCCCGGCTTGTAAACACTGGCGAATGACTTCTGAGCTGATCCCCCGTTTCTGCAAATAGGAGACCGCAGCGGTCGCGCAACGTCTGGCCCAGGGGAGAGAGAATGCTTTCTTTTCCGGTTCTTTTGATACCTGTATTTCTGCCGTACTTCGGTAAGCCGGTGTATGTCGGATTTCGCCACCTACCAGAGCATGAACCGCATCCACAAGACCATATCCCCGAATCTGGATCAGGTAGTCCAGCGCATTGATACTCCGTCCACGGCTGTTCCAGTACCAGTACCTTTTCCCGGTCACATATACCAGACTGTCATGTTCCTTATGCCGGAAATTAGGTCCATCCCGTTTCAGCACACCGGGTTCATGGAACTGCAGGTAAGTAAACAGATCAGCTTCCCGCGCTGCCTGAATCTGTTCTTTGGTTACGCCGGGCATTGTACCGGCACAGTGATTCTTTTCATCGTGCTTTGCCTCCTTCCTGTGATGGAATGAAAAAAGACACCCAAAGGTGCCTAACAGCCGTACAGATCGTGATTGACCTCGGCACGGTAATAGCTGTCCATTGTAGCCGGGGCATTATACAGCGCCGCCAGCAGATATGCTTTGATATTTCCGACCTTCGTCGTGTTCTTGTCGATACAGTCAAAGACATACTCTAAGTGACCGGAATTGATCTTCAGGAACCGGCTCTTGACGATCTCCCGCGGAAAATCATCTCCGGCGATGCGTATGTAAGGGCGTTTCGACAAAATCACTTCAAGCATAAGTTCAAGGGTTTCGTCCAGACGTTCCCTGCCATACCGTAAGACCAGTAAGTCATATTCGATATTTTCTTTGATGATTTCACGATAGGCTTCTATCAGCTCTATCCGATCCATCCCATCCGTGCGGTTTGCCGCTTCCGGCTCTGCCGGATAGATTGATGGATAAGTTATTGATTTATCTTTTTTTGATTTTTTTGTTCTTAATGGATTAGTATTTAATTGTGCCGGATTTTCCTGTTCAGGTTCCGCCTGTTTAGGTTTTGCCTGTTCTGGTTTTACCTGTCTTGGATTTTCCCGTTTAGGTGAAAGCCCTGTGTTTTCGGTACTTACAGGCTGCTCATGGATCGTATATTCAATGTCTCCCAACTGCCCGTTATCATAGCGGAGGCGCTGTCTGGTGAGATAACCATGCCGCTCCAGTTCCTTCAGGGCAGTAGTGATAGAATCCACACCATCCTTGCAGATATGGGCGAGTCCCTTTGTGGTATAATCCCAATCTTCCGGCAGCGACAACATAAGTGATAAAAGCCCCTTTGCCTTTAAGGACAACTCCGTATTGCGCAGATGGTGATTGCTCATTATCGTAAAGTCCTTTGTTTTCTCTACACGGAATACTGCCATTGTACCGCCTCCTTTCTTCGACTATTCCGTTACAAGGCATGATCCCTGCGGTCATAATGGAGATGACCGTCAGAGACCTTCGCATGGTTTTTCAGTTTCACTTCGCCCCGTTCCTGGCTCTCTAAAAATTTCTGATAGCCGGCATCTGTAAGGAACAAGCGCATCTTATCGCCTTTGTCGCCAACAGGGGAATCGTAAGACAATACATCAAAGACGATCATGTGCTTTACTTCTGGATCAAAGCGTTCAAGTGCCATGATGTCATGCCCCTTCAATTTTTCTGCCCCTGATTGTTGTCTGGCCTCGGCGATCTTTTCTCCAATCGTCCGGGCTGGATAGGGCAGACGGTAATTCTTCTGAATATCTTTTACCAAGTCCATGCACTCTGCATTTGACAGAACACGAAGTTTTGCCATAAGACCTTCTGCCGCCTCCCGCTGTTCGGAATTATTTGAATACCGCACGGTCATATAAAGTTCATTCAGGATCTTTGTCTGATAATCGCCCTCCACTTGAAAGAGCAGCTTTTTTTCCATTTCGTTTAATTCCATGTGGATCTCCTTTCTCTCGAAAATGAGTATGAAAAAAGGGCGTCCACCTATAAAAGTGAAACGCCCACGGCAACCAGCGGTCAGACATAAAGCCGGACCGCTGGCACTATTAAATTTTGTCGTTAATAAAACAGCCTCCTTTTTTCTTTATAGTTTTCGTCAATTTTCAACTTGGAAAAGGAATTGAATAAAAGACGACAAACGCTCAAACCCCTTGAAAATAAAGGCTTTTTCTGTTTGTCGTTATTATACCGTAACGGCATTCCCATGTTTCACTTTCATAGGGATATTTTTAGAAGTGGGCTTGAAACCCTTATGTAATGGGAGTTTCCGGCAGTTGCCTATGCTCCCTTTTTAGATTTGTCAGTATCAGTTGCAGCTTCTAAAGTTGCTTTTTCTTTTTCAGCACGTTCTTTCTCAGCTTTGCGTCGGTTGTAGGTTCGATTCCACGCACGCTTGCGACGTTTCCGTTCTTCTTCGGCTAATTCTTCCGGTGTCAGTTCAGGCATTGGAACATCCAGCTTGCCTACATATTTGAGATAAATGTCGATTTCCTGTGTGCGTTCCCCTGTTGACTTGTCAGCTTCGTGAACTTCAATTCTGTCTATAAATTCGTGAATCATTGGTGTGGTCAGTTCAGAAAAATCTGTGTACTTATGAACCAGTGCGATGAATTTATTGACATTGGAAGCTTCTTCCTTTGCTGTGGCTAACTGCTCTCGGGCAGAAGTAAGGAATTCTTCTAATTCCGACTGCTCCTTTTCGTAATCAGTAGACAGCAATTCAAAACGCTTATCCGACAGCTTCCCAGATACATTATCTTCATAAATACGTTTTATCAGATGATCAAGTTCAGCAACCCTCTTTTCAGATTTTGCAATCTTTTTTGTGAGAGCCTTCGTATCTAATTCCTGCTTCAGAACATTGGATTTTCTAACCTTTTCCAGAAATTCATCCTCATGTTCTTTGACATAGCTTGCCGTATATTGTAGTGTTGTCAAAATCAGGTCTCTGACCACATCTGTTCTTACGTGGTGTTGGGAGCATTTGTTTTCAAAATGTCCCTTTGCCTTGCTGTAAGTAGAGCAGGTGTAATTATTCTGTGCATTGGTATATTTACCGGTCGGATTTCCATCCTTATCCTTTTTCTCATAGCCTTTTGTGCGGTGGTTGAACATTTTAGCACCACAATCTGCGCAAAACATGAGTCCGGTCAATGGATTTGCTTTGCCCTGTGCGATTGGGCGGTGCTTGGTCTCTCTGATTTTCTGAACCATATACCAGGTGTCTTCATCAACAATAGCTTCCTGCGTATCTCTGAATATCAGCCAGTCCTCCGGATTAGCATATTGGGAATGCTTGTCCTTGTATGATTCCTTGAAGGTTCTGAAATTAACTGTGTGCCCCATGTATTCCGGTTTTGATACGAGGTCTGTGATGGTGGTAGCTGTCCACGAATAAGGTCTTGTCATATCGCATTTACCTCTGCAAGTACCGAGTCCTTGTTTTGCAAGATAGTAGGAAGGACGTTCAACCTTTTCGTTTGTAAGAATTCTCGCAACCTGCATCGGTCCATTTCCTTCAATAATCAACTGGAAAATGCGTCTTACCACAGCAGCGGCTTCTTCATCAACAAGCCAGTGGTTGTTATCTTCTGGGTCTTTTTTGTATCCGTAGATGGCATTAGAAGTCAGATGCTTGCCTTCCATACCCTTGTTGCGAAGTACAGACTTGATTTTCCTGCTGGTATCACGCACATACCATTCATTCATAATGTTTAAGAATGGTGCAAATTCATTGGATTCAGAATGTGTGCTGTCAACACCATTGGAAATAGCAATAAAGCGGACACCCTTTTCACGGAATAGAACTTCCGTATAAAAGCCTACTTCCAGATAATTTCTGCCGATTCGGCTCATATCCTTGACGATAACACATCCAATATTTCCTTCTTCAATGTCAGCAGTCAATCGCTTCCAATCCGGTCTGTCAAAGTTTGTGCCGCTATACCCATCATCGGTATAGTGAGCAAGGTTCGTAAATCCCTGTTCTTTGGCATACTTTTCAAGCATTTTCTTCTGGTTTACAATGCTGTTACTGTCTCCATTCAGTTCATCATCTCGTGACAGTCTCTCGTAAAGTGCTGTTATTTTGTTGTTGTCCGGTCTCTTCATAAAATCTCCTTTCCGAGGTATCCATACCTCTGTGACCGGGCATCTATGGATGAATTTATTCTATCATAGATACGAGGTCACTGCCATATAATCTTGTGATTCGGGAACAGATTTTCAAAAATGACCATAAAAATGACAGGGCATGTAACCCTGTCATAAAGTCAGAAATTGTTCCTTCACTTATAGGAGAAATTTGATGGGATAAGCGGAACGGTTTTGTTAATAATATGTAACTGTTTACGAGAAAGGAAGGTTGTTATTTTGACACAGCTATGATAACTTATAAAAATTCCTGTTCGTGCTTTTTGAAAAAATTGTAAAAATATTGAACATTTTCTAATTCATTCCATTTTACTACATCATATTCTTTTGTATCTATGTTATATATTTTGGCATTTAGTGTACCAAGCATAAAAGGTGAGTGTGTTGCAATAACAAATTGACATTCCAGTAACCTTGCCAACTTGTTAATTTCATTTGCTAGAAGCACCTGATTAGAGGGTGAAAGAGAAACCTCTGGTTCGTCAAGAAGATATAGCGCATTTGGTTGTAAATATTCTTCAAAGTATTGCATTGAAGTTTCTCCGTTCGAATATTTTTCCTGTGCAAATTTAATATATTCTTCTTGTTTTCTTCCTTCTTTCGAAGATAAAAAGTCTTTTGCTTCCTGTATTGTCATACCTTTCTGTACATAATCGTATTCCATCCCATCCGATAATACTTGCTTTTGCTGAATCTTTTTAATTTCGTACAAAATATCTTCGCTCTTAATATACCGGCTATTTCCTGGAAGATTCTTTATAACGAATCCAAAATCGTCTTCACCCAGACTATACGAACACTCATTTGAAAATGCGTTACAATAATCTACGATTCCAAAAGAATTACTCGTAGCATATTCTTTACCATTTAGTTGAAGTCTGTTTGCAATTATGTTCAATAATGTAGATTTTCCTGAACCATTATTCCCGTAAAAAACTGTAATAGGTGAAAATACAAATGGTTCAATATATTTTCCACGAAAAACATTATAGGGATATATATTCGGATTTTTTACTTGTTTGTTACTCAACATAAAACTACTTAAATAAATCATTGTGTTCTTACTTCCTCTATCTCCAATACTTTGCAGTACATTATCCACAACCATTAAGCTATAAATGAATGCATCAGCTGCCAAAATCTTGCCTATCCGCAAATACAGTTCATAATTACGCTTATCATCATTTCTTTTTCATCTGGTTTTGATTCTGCAATCATAATCGTCAGTGCTACAAGTGTATGATCGTCAATCAGCTTGTTTCCATCAGCAAACAGGATGCCATTTTTATCAAGGAAATACAGAAACATTGTTGCTGCGATTCGTTTGTTTCCATCGGAAAAGCTGTGATTCTTTGTTATGAAATACAAAAGGTTTGCAGCCTTTTCTTCCAGTGTCGGGTAAATATCCTGACCTGCAAAGCTCTGGTAGATATTACCTATGCTGCCCTTAAAGGAATCATCCTTTTCATTTCCAAATAAATCGGAATCAGCTGAAAACTTCATACTGTCAATGACTTGTCTGCATTCTTCATAGGATAAAATATAGACTGTTTTGCTTCCATTCGGGCGTTTCATTGTCTGGTGATCATAATCATCCAGCAAGTCTAAAGCAAGACTGTATTTTTCGATTACTGAAAGTACCTGTTTAGCATCCAGACTATTTTCTGTTCGCTTCATAATCCGTATCACCTCACCGAGTTGGTTCATACGGTTAGCATTTACAGCATATCCCTGAATTATGTACTGCTTCAAGATGGAGTTTGCCCATTTTCGAAAAGCGATGCCCTGCTTTGAATTGACACGGTATCCAACGGATATGATGACATCGAGGTTATAGAAAGCAACCGGCTGACTGACACCAGCAACACGCATTTTTTGCGTGTTGCTCTCTCGTTCCAGTTCTCCATCGGTAAAAATCTTGTTGACATGCTTTCGAATGGTTTTTTCATCCCTGCCATAAAGAAGTGCCATTTGGTTTGAGGACAGCCATACCGTTTCCAGTTGAGGAGATACATTTACTTCCAATGCTAATTCTCCATTTTCAAATAAAACTATTTCATCTTTATTATTGTTCATTCGGAATCCTCCTTTTTCGCCCGACACTTATATACATTATGCTGATTTTTACATTGCGGAGAACAGAACTGCACATTGGAGCGGCTGGCTACAAATATCTTTCCACAGTGCTTGCACAGTTTCAGCGTAGAGTTTTCATCCGTTATCATAAAGGAAAACATCATCTGAATGGCGAGCATCAGGGAATGGAAATCCCAGACAATGGTGGGCTTATCCAAAAGTTCTATGTGGTAGGTCGGTGCAATGCCGCCAAAACACTCCATTCCTTTTCGGTACACATTCCGTTCTGCTTCCTCCAACGTATCATAATCCTGATAATACAGAAAGCTGGTAACAAAGGTAAAAGCCCAGTCAGAGAATACCATGGTAATCCATTCATAGCTTTCAGCATATTCCTTTTGAAAGCTCATAAGCACTGCTTGGGGCTTATCTTGTATTGCCATAATCACCGCAAACATTTCCCTGCTATCTGTATTCCACATAGATTCCCGACCTTTTTTTACAAAAGAGATCTTGTCAAAAGGAAAGAAGTAGGCGAGGTAATCTTCCGTAGAAAGCGTTTCTTGTTTGATGAAATGATTCTTTGGAAGATACACCGCATCATAGGTGATAAATTCCGGTGTGGTCGGAAGTGCGGTCATCAGTCCAAGAAGTCCAAAGTGTTCTGCAAAGCTCTGAATCCTCTGTTTTAGTTCTTCCATAGAAGCTTTTTTCTGCATAACATCAAGACCAATTCCAAGAGCGGTCAGTACCAGTTCCTCATACTCCTTGATGGGATTGTAAAGTGACATTACAGCATCTTTTGCCGGAGTAAGGTACAAAACGCCGTCAGTCGATTCTTTCCATTCATATTTATCATAACGTACCCAGTGAGCACTGGTGCGTTTAAAAATGTTATCCATATTTCTGATACCTCTGTTTCGTCATAAATGTCTATCTTTATTAAGAGTAATTGTTATAAACAAAATTCGATTACATTCCAATCATATCATCTATCCATCCGTACTGCAATGTCTTTCTAAAAAGTTTCGTTCTTTCATGGTTGTTGACAGTCCGTTATCACATTTATACTGCAAAACTGGAATCAGTTTTTTATGAATCTTCCTTAAAATGGTTGCTCTCACCTTGCGGATATTCCGGTCAGACTGCTCATACATTTTCGCAAGACAGCATGTACTGTAATCCCTGATATATAAAAAATAAAAAAGTGCTTTGTGCTTTTCGCTCAATTCACTTAGTATCTGTGAGATATTGCTGTCGCATACAAGCTCCTGTAATTCATAAGGACAGTCAAATATCACATCCAAAAATTCTCCCTTCATCATTTGCTGCCAGTACACGCTTTGAATGGGTGCCGGGATAACAATCTCATCCGGAGACATATTGTACTCAAACGGAACTTCTGCATCATCTCTGCAGACCTCGTGATAACGTTCACGCCTTTCACGGTTTTTGTCCTCTTTATCCCATGCGTCAATGACATCTTCAAAATCTCCCTGTGTTCTGGCAGCAGCTTCCATTCTTGCAATAGCAGCTTTTCGCAGGTCTCTTTTTAATATCAGCCGTTCGGCAACCTCAGGTTCTGCCTGTTCCAGTAAATCCTCTTCCGGGATGAAAGCATCTTCTTTAGTTTCCTCTTCCAGTGCAATCGTCCATTTATAATGTTCTTCTTTTTCTATCGTATCATCTGATTCCAGATTATCCGAATTATCAAAATAAAAATCTTCTCTGCTCTCCATATAAAAATCCTTTTTCAAAAAATCTTTTCAAAACAGTTCCGTTTTGCATCGGAATTTTCTCCTTTATGTGAAGGAGTAATTGTTTTAATTGAAACAGATTACTCAAATTTAAGAAAGGAGAAAACGAAAATGAAAAAAGGAATGATTCACATTTCCATTCGTGCCCCAACTGCTATGCATTTATTATAGCAAACAAGTGTTCGATTATCAATTGTTTATTGAAGGAATGGAGGGTTTTTATGGAGAAGAAACAGAATGGTGAAAAGTGTACCGGCACTTTTACAAAAAGAATTGGAAACACCACCTATCGTGTCAATGTGCATTTCGAAGAAGACACAACGGATACCGTAGCGGATAAACTGCTACACCTGATGGGTATGGTGGCACTTACGGACGAAATTTCATCAGCTACTGATGAAGCAGAAGCAGTTTAAAAGGAGGAACAATCTTATGGCTAGAACACAGAGAAGTATTGAGGAACGCATTTCTGAAAAGGAAATACAGTATGAGCAGGTAATGGAAAAGGCGAAACAGTATCAGGCACAGATGAAGCGGCTCAAACAGCAGAAAAAAGCAGAGGAACGCAAGAAACGTACACATCTGCTGTGCCAGATTGGAGGAACCGTGGAAAAGGTACTGAATCGTCCGCTGGTGGAGGAAGATGTGATGCGTCTTTTGAATTTCCTAAATCAGCAGGAACGAAATGGAAAATATTTTACCAGAGCAATGGAAAAGTGCCCGGATACGGGCAGTGAAACAGAAGGAACTGAGAATGAATAACGCAGTATCTTCTTTTTATATGTTGGGAGTTGCAGAGGCAGGAATGCTTTTGCAATTCCCTTTTCTCGTTAGAGAGAAGGGCGCACTTATAGACAGGCAGAGCCTGTCTTGTATAAGTTTGCCACAGGTGGCAACCGGTCTGCGCTTTGCTTGCCGGGCTCGTTCCGTCGGCGGGGCTTTCTGCCAGACCAAGTTGTGTACTTGGATGACAGCAACTTGTGCAGTTGCATCGCACTCTTCGCAGAGAGCGGTCTTGCAGACGGCTATGTGCCGGATACGGCAAAATGGTAAAGCAAAAACCGCCTATGCGGTTTTTCAATATCATACGGGGAGGTGGTACGATGGCGATTTTTCATCTTTCCATTAAGATAGTCAGCCGAAGCTCTGGAAAAGGTGCAGTTGCCGCAGCTGCTTACCGGGCAGGTGTCAAATTGGAAGAAAAGGAAACCGGATATACGCACGATTACACAAGGAAAAGCAGTGTAATCTATTCGGAAATTTTTCTCCCAGCCAATGCACCACAGGAATATCAGAACCGGGAAATTCTCTGGAACGAGGTGCAGAAAGTGGAAAAGAAATCGGATGCCCAGCTTGCAAGGGAAATTGAAGTGGCACTTCCGGTTGAGCTTTCAAGGGAAGACCAGATTACACTTTTGCGGAATTATATTGCAGAAAATTTCACTTCCGCTGGAATGTGTGCGGATATGGCAATTCACGAAAAGCATGTGGATGGAAAAACAGTTTTGCACCAAAATCCACACGCCCATATCCTGTTGACCACCAGAGGATTCAAGGAAGACGGAAGCTGGGCTCCAAAGGAAAAGAAAACTTATGCGCTGGATGAAAACGGAGAACGGATTCCACTGATGGATGAAAATACTGGGTTGCAGAAACTTGGAAAGCGGAATGAGAAGTTATGGAAACGTGTTACGGTTCTGTCCAATGACTGGAATAGTCAGTCCAATGCTGAAAAGTGGCGCAGTTCCTGGGCGGATATGTGCAACCAGTATATTGCACCAGAGAATCAGATAGACCACAGGAGCTTTAAACGACAGGGCATTGAACGGATTCCCACGATTCACGAGGGATACGCAGCCAGACAGATGGAACGGAGGGGGATTGTTTCGGAACGGATGGAACTTAACCGTGAAATAAAGCGGCTGAACCAAATCATTTCCAAACTGAAAGATACTGTTTTGGGAATAGGAAAAAGGCTGATGGAACTAAAGGACAATTTAATGAAAGTGAGGATGCACTATGGAGAAAGAAATATTGCAAAACGAACTTCCAATACTGGAAGAGATGCTCGCACTTATGACAGAGCAGCAGGAACTGATATTGGAGATTACAGAGGAACTGCAGGCGGCGAATCAGGACTTGGCACAGGCAGAGAAAGTAATCAGGGAAAAGGACAGACAGATCAATTCGTTGCAGTCATTGGTGCAGCAATTGAACGACGAAAACGAACAATTGATGAAGCTTTAGAGAGGAGAAAAGAGATTTATGAACGATTTGAGAGATTACAGAGACTCAGATCTGCTGGCAATGCTGGAACAGATGGAGCAAATGCAGGCGGAACTGACGGAAAAGACACAGACCATACAAGCGTTAGAGAGCGAACTACAGCAGCTTCCGACCTTATCCGAATGGCAGAACGTGCAGGTGCTGATGCAAGAGCAAACGACGCAGCTTCAGGAGCAGTCATTAAAGATTCGCAGACAGGCAGAGCATATCGTGAAGCAGAACGAGAGCGACAGGATTCTGAAAGACAACGAAAGATTAAGGCTCGAAAACGAGGAAATGACCGATAAGGCAAATGCCGCTTTGCATAAGCAGAAACAGGCAGAACAGGATGCAGCTTATGCAAGAAGCCATATGAAGATTAAGGAAGTAGAGGTTGAGAGAAAAGTGCTGTATGAAAAGTGCAAAAACTGTAAGCAGTCATTGCTTGATAAGAAGATTACAAACTACCGTAAACGAAAAGAGTATTTGGAAAATTATCTGTTTCTATTTATAATGCTTTGCACAACAACTATGATACTGACAGCTTTTCAGCAGGAGGCATTTTGGAAAGACACAGTGGATTTTTTTACCACTTTCTTGAATGGCTGTGGAGAAGTGCTGGAAATGATAGCTGATGCAGAATGTGGACTTGCACAATTGCTCGCAGACATGATTAGTCAGCCGATATGGAGAAATGTCGTTTATTGGATTGCATTGGCGTTACTATTCATCATAACCGGAATCCTGCTCTTTTTTATCTGTCATATGGCGTGGGATAAGTATCGAAAGAAGGTACAGTCAGGAATTAATATATGGACTGTATCCATTGCAATTCTGCTGTTGATGGTGGTTGTATATCTTGGAGATTATATCCGAATGATTTTACCGATGAACCTATTCCTGCTATGGTTGATAGATGTTGGAGTATTGCTTGCGGCAGGAATATATGTGGCTGAATGTAGTAAATATCGCTATTAAGGAAGTACAGCCCGTCACGTTGATGTGATGGACTGTATATTTCAGATTTGAAATTCTGTTTCACCTATAGAATGAGGAGATACATTTAGGCAAATATTTAGATTACCTGTCTGTTTGTGTAAAACGACTCTATTGCCCGTGCAAAGAAATCAGAAGCCCCTTCACCGTATTTTTCGTCTATCATTGGTCTGATTTTTTCATTGCGGTAATATTGCGCCTGTGCCATCATAAAGCCTTTTTCTTCTTTTATCTGGGAAAACTGTTTCATAACAAAGCCATATTCTCCAACAAGCTCTTTTACTTCAAAAGAATCT
>NZ_JAJCNF010000033.1:0-32299 GCF_020560945.1 Dorea sp. 210702-DFI.3.125 | reverse complement strand
ATCCTTCCGGCTCTTCTGCCTCTTCCTCATCCAGATATCCTTCCGGCTCTTCTGCTTCTTCTGGCTTCGCTTCGTCCTCATCCAGAATCATTCGGGCTTTCTCTACTTCATTCTCCATAGAGACCTGTTCCTTGATATGTTCCGATTTGATTCTCTCTTTCTTTCCAATCTTACTTGACTGCATCATGAACTGAATCATAAGTCCTACAAATGCAAGAACTGCACCTGCTACATATTTTAACCATGACGGATCTGTAATTCCAGCAAGGTCGAGAATCGCCGGACCTGCAAGAAATCCACCTGCTATACCGGTAATTACAATGATCATCGGCTCTGCAAATATTGCAGCAAGAATCGCAAGCACAAGTGCCACTGCCAGTTCCACAATAGTAATGACTGAACTTTGTGCCGGTATCACTGCTGCCAGCACTCCCATAGAGCAGATGAATATCATCACAAATACACCCAGCCTGTATACAAGAAAAGACACTACTGCCAGCAATATCGCGCAGACTAATATAACCGCTACGGATGCAATACCTTCAATTCCCGCTAATGCACAGATTCCAGCTCCCACTCCTGCTCCAATCAGAAATCCCAGGAATGCCGCAACCACTTTCACCAGCTTCAAACCGAAAAATCCAATTAAAATACCGATTGCTATCACAGCCGCAAACACTCCCACGCTTAGCTTTCCGGCAAGGAACACTGAAGTCGGTCCATCCATGGAGCCTATCGCACTTATGCCTTTCACCAATGTTGTCTCATTCATTCTATTATCTCCTTTACGTGTTAATTATTTTCTCCCTTCTCATTCGTCTTTATTATATCAGTATCTGAAACACACGTAAAGTCTCTTTCTTGTACCCCTTATGCTTTCTTCCTGTTGATGATCAGACGTTCAATGATTTCTATCGTCTCTTTGATTCCGTAGTTGGCACTGTTAATGCACAGGTCATAATTCTCAGGAGTTCCCCATTTTTCACTTGTATAAAATTCGTAATATTTTTTATGCTGGCGATCCATTTTTTTCAAAAACTTCACCGCTGTCTTTTGATCCATCTCACGCACGTTCATCATATACTGCAATCTCACTTCAAATGGTGCGCTGATGAACAGACTGATATGTGGAATATAATTATTGCGCAGAATAATATCCGCACATCTTCCAACTATAATACAATCTTCTGTTCGTGCCAGATTACAGATCAGATCGCTCATATTAAAGAAGACGGCATCTTCTCTGTTAAGTCCATGATAACGATACATATTCCGCAGCTTTGATTTCAATGTTTCTCGTTTTTTTCCATATTTATCAAACTCTGTAAAGCACTCTTTCTCTTTAATATGAAATTTTTCTTCTTCCTGACGTTTTAGTACCTGCTCGAAAATCTCTGAATCATAATAATTGATATGCAGCTTATCTGCCAGCTCAAATCCAATATCATTTCCCGCACTTCCCTGTGTACGGCTGATACAGATAACGAGATGCGCATTTTCGTCCACTTCATCCCAGTGTGCAGCCGGATTCAGAGCCATTCTTTCTGCATTGACAATATCCGTTGCAGACATATCCGGAAGCTGCTCCATTGCTTTAAGAATCTCATTATATTCTGTCATCATACGGCTCTTATCTTCTTTATTCTTAATCGTACGAGCCATGTTACTAATCAGCGCCAGCTCACTTCGCAAGAGATGTCCGTCAGGCTTCGTATACATCAACATACTAAGTGCACGGATCGTATTCTCTCTGCTTCCTGTAAATGTTCTTCCAAGGGAAGATCCTACACATTTATATACTTCACCATCCAGATCATAGATCCGATTCGCAAGTTCTATATACATATCTTTATTATTTGCCATATCCGTAACCTCCTACAAAAAGAACACAAGCATATCCAGTATAAATACCGGAACTAAGAATGCAAGCGACCATAAGATATATCCAAAGAATGATGGCATATTGACACCATTTTCATCAGAAATCGCTTTTACCATAAAGTTCGGTGCATTTCCTATATATGTGTTTGCTCCCATAAATACAGCTCCACAGGAAATAGCCTCTAGAAGATTCACCGGAATCTGTCCAAGAGCCGTTGTAATACCTCCTGTTAATCCAAGTGTTCCCGCAGTTGTCAGGAATACAAGATAGGTCGGTGTATTGTCAAGGAAGCTGGACAGCGCTCCTGTTGCCCAGAACATCTGGTACGGCTCGCTAATTCCAAGGTTTGGTCCAACAGATTTTAACAGCATCAGTGCCGGCTGCATAGTAATAAAAATTCCGATAAACAAAACTGCAACCTCTTTGATTGCTCCCCACGTAAAATGGTTCTTTGTACGGATGGAACTGTCTGTTGTCTTAAATGACAGAAATGCTGCAAGTAAAATAATCACAATCTCAATCAGCGCAGGAAGCGTCAGTGTAACTTCTCCGTACAGACGAATTCCTCTTACATTACCTGCCGCGTCCTGGAATGCTGACATTCCCGGAAGTACTCCACTTAAAATTACTGCACCTACAATCATAATAAGGAAAATAATATTGTGCAGTCCTTCAATATAAAATTCGGTTCCCGGTCTGCTGATATCCGGTTTTCTTCCTTCCGCAATATCTTTACGGTATGCCTTTTTATCCAGATGATAAAATACAAATAACAGAATCACCAGATTAAAAATCAATATTGGCAATAAATGCATGCTCCAGAAAAATGGTACTCCACGCATAAATCCCATTAGAAGCGGCGGATCTCCGATTGGCGTAAGACAGCCACCCATATTGGAAATCAGAAAAATGAAAAATACCATAATATGTCTTTTTCTTTTTCTCCATGAATTCATCTTAATGACCGGGCGAACCATGAGCATACTGGCTCCCGTTGTTCCAATACAGCTGGAAAGCAGTGTACCCAATGCCAGCAGACATGCATTTACTCTCGGTGATCCTGCAAAATCTCCTCCAACTGTAATGTTACCAGATACACAGAATAATCCAAATAACAGAACAATAAATGTCAGATAATCATTCACGATACATTCCAATACTGTTTCAAATGTATCGCCTGCACCATAAACGATTGCAAATGGCACTACAAGTAATATGATCCACATAAACACCACAAGTGGCTGGTGTGCTTCCCACCACTCAGCACGTAACAGCGGCATGACCGCTATACATAACAAAAGCCCGGCAAATGGAATACATAGCCAGACCGGCACCTGCACTGCAGATGCATGACTTTCTGCCGCCCACACATAAGTCGGGAGCAACAGCATAACCATGAAGAATGTCCCTAATAATGTCAATATCTTCTTCAAAGCTCTCTTCCTCCTGTAAATCATTCTTTTTCAACTGTTCAAGTATAGCATATTTCTTTTACAATACAAAAGAAAAAATATTCAAGCTGATATATTACTGATAGAATAAATCATAATTATGGCATAATAGGTGTTACTGCTAACAAAAGAAAACAGATAGTAAAAGCCAGCTTTTACTATCTGTTTCTTTTTGTCTTCCTACTCGAATTCTACAGCTCCTGTTTCTGTTCCATTAATCACATAGTAGACCGCATTCTCTTCCGGTTTTATGTAAAGATCCATCTCTTTAATGTCTCCGACTTTTTTACCAGATCTCGTCCATGCTTTTTTCACACGGGCAATGATGTCTTTCTCTTCTACCTGCTTACCATAATACTCAACAAATGCTTTTATTTTAATGTCTTTCTTAGCAGCTTTCTTTACAGTCTTTGTCGCAGTCTTTGTTACAGCTTTTGCTACAGTCTTTGCCGCACCTGCACCTTTCACTGCTTTTTTCGTAATCTTATCTACTGTATCTGCAGCAGCCTTCTCAACTTTAGCTTCTACTTTCTCTTTTGTCTGTGGCTTTATCTCAGTCTTAGCTTCTGCCTCTACTTTCTCTTTTGTCTGTGGCTTTATCTCGGTCTTAACTTCTGCCTTTGCTTTCTCTTCTGTCTTTATCGAATCAGCCATAACATTTGCAGCTATTTTTACATCTTTTGTCTTTTTTACAGGTGTCCCTTTTTTTGTTACCATAATAAATCCTCCTCACAAAAAGGTATATCTCAAGTGTGAACATATTTATTATAGCACATCAAAATAGAAAATCAATTTCGAATATATTAACCTTTTGTCAATTCGTGTCGCTTATCGACAGCATTTTTCACAATTTGACAACTTAAAATTCGAAGATCTGTAAAACCATTCCTGCAATCACTGAAAGTGCATATAAAGTGAGTACAATCTTTATGTTCTCACGTTTATCCCGATTGACCTTAAAAAGTACAACCAATCCAATTCCTGCTCCGGTACAGAGACCGGAAATGGCAGATGCGAATGAAATTGCACCGCTGATATAAAGCTGCGTGATTACAACAGAAGCCGCACAGTTAGGTATCAATCCAATAAGTGCTGCAATCACTGGCTGGATAATACTATCTGCCAGAAGATATTCAGATAATGTCTGAATTCCAATTACTTCTATAATAAAATTCAAAATTGCTGTAAATACAAAAAGATAGAGAAATATCTTAATTGTATGGCGAAGTGCTGGTTTTAAAAGTCCGGCGTGGTGATCATGACATCCACAGTGATCACAGAGATTTCCACACTCTTTTGGAGTTGCAATTTGTTTCTGCAGGAAAAGATCAATGATGTATCCTGCTACGACCGCAATCACAACTTTTACCGCAAGGAGTGTCAGAACTGTCTTTCCCTGATCCGGATTGCCAAGCAAGATCAATACTGCTTCATCTGATGTTGCAAGAAATACAGAAAGCAATGTTCCTACCGATATAATCCCTCCTGCGTAGAGGTTAGAAGCCATGACTGAAAATCCGCATTGTGGTACACAGCCCACGAGTGCCCCCACAACCGGACCTGCTTTATCTACATCTTCCAGTGCCTTTCTTGTCAATTTTGTCGAATAATGCTCCAATCCTTCAATTAATAAAAATGCTGCAAAAAGAAATGGAAGCATCTTTAAACAATCTGCCAACGCATCTGCAAGTACATCTATTATCATTTCCATATTATCACCTCTAATTCTATGCCTTATTATCTAGTTACCTATTTTATTATGTTCTATTCTTAGTAACACAATCCGCAATATTATATCTTATTCTTTTCCAAATTACAAGAACTCCTCTGCAAATTTACAGGAAATTCGAGGCAATACTGTGAGGTACGGTACAAATCAAATATCACTTCATCATTCTGTAAATTTGCAGGGGAGTCCCTTTTCGATGTTATATCCGAAACTTTTTTATTTCTTTTTCAATATGTTAATGACTATGTAAACAGTTTTATGTAATCTTATCTGTAATTATAACGGGCTTTTGATCTCTTCATGTGCTCTTCCATAGCTTCTGCAGCACCCTCTCCGTCTTTTGCAAGAATAAGACCATAAATTTTCTGATGCTCTTCATAAATTTCCTGAAGCTGTCGTCCGTCAATCATTCCCGTCTCACTGACATGACGCATCAGATTACTGATTGTCTGAAGCATACTGTAAATTACAGTATTCCCGGAACACTCTGCAATACTGCTGTGGAACTCCAAATCTGCATCCAGAAACTTCTTATAATTCTGCTCTACATATGCCTGATGGATTTTATGTGATACATCATACAGACGATTCAGAGCGCGATCATCTACGCAGTCAGCTGCCAGATAAGCGGCTTTCACTTCCAGAAGATCTCTCACTTCCAAAATAGACTCTGTCTGATTGCCATTCATAAATAAAGACCAGGAAAGTGGAATGACGAAAAAATTTGCTTCATTTCCACTAATATAAGTTCCCTGCCCCGGCCGGATATCAATCATGCCAAGCACATCCAGAACTTTCAATGCCTCACGTACTGCCGAACGTCCAACTCCAAGTTTTGTCGCAAGTACACGATCTGACTCTATCTTATCCCCTTTTTTCAGACTCTTATCAAACATCTGCTCTGCAAAATACATAGTCAGGCGATTCAAAAGTTGATTAATGCTGCCTTTTTTAGACTGAAGCTTTCCAAGCGCTTCCGGGCTTACATCATCCGGTAACAGAATATGTATCTTCTCGGCAAATTCTTCTGATGGCATAGAAAAATGCATAGAATCAATTCCAAGCTGTTCTGAAACACTGATAATGACATCATTCATTCTGGGACCATCTTTTGCCTCCAGGTTAGACAATGTCGCGATGCTCATAGTTGGCTTTCCTTCTTCATCCGACAGGAATCTGTCAATGAATTCTTTTTGAGTCAGCCTTAAAGCTCTTCTTAACAATCGTAAGTTTTCTCTTTTGTACATCGGATTTAATTCGCCCATATCTTTTTCCCCGTTTCTTTCTCGAAAGGCCGCAGGATATCTCTTCCTCCGGCCTTTCGAATCACCATTCATAAATAATTATTTTTCGGATTACTCAGCAAGAAGCTTTTTAGCAAGACCTGTCATAACAACAGAAGCTTTTGCAAATTCACTATACTTTGTAAACTCTACCGGGCAGTGACTTCTTCCGTCTTTACTTGGAACGAAAATCATAACTGTCGGAAGCACCTGACCGATCTCAAGTGCATCATGTCCTGCTCCACTAGGAAGTCTCATATAAGAATATCCTCTTGCTTTGCAGTCTTCTTCCATGATGTCAAGCATACCTTCATCCAGCATAACCGGCTCGATCACAAGCTTTGTATCGATGTCATAGGATCCACCCATAGCCTTCACTTCACGGTCTAATGCTGCACGAATTCTGTTTGCGATATCATTAATATTGTCGTTGCTCTTAGAACGAATGTCAACTGTAAATTCACATTTTTCAGCTACAATATTCATTCCACCAGGTATCGTGTTAATATATCCGATTGTTGCAACTGTTCCATCAGCTTTCTCTCTTGCCCAATCTGGGATTTTAGAAATAACCTTTGTTGCTGCATCAACAGCATCAAGACGCATATCCATTGGAGTTGTTCCGGCATGGTCAGCTCTTCCGTTTACTGTTACCATATATCTCTGGATTCCAACGATACAATCTACAAGACCAATCTCAATATTCTTTGCATCCAGAACCGGTCCCTGCTCAATATGAAGCTCAAGGAATTTTCCGATAGAACCTTCCGGCCATTTTGCATCTTCAATCTTCTCTGGATCAAGTCCATATCCCTTCATGGCATCATAGATAGAAATTCCATCTGTATCTTTGTAATGTTTACAATACTCAACATCTCTGTGTCCAAGCATAGCTCCGGATCCAAAATATCCTGTTCCGAAACGCATACCCTCTTCATCGCAGAAACCAACGATTGCAAAGTTTCTCTTTGGTGTAAATCCTTCATCTTTTAACTGTCTTGCAGCTTCGATCGCGCATACAACTCCGGCGATTCCGTCAAAGTCTCCACCGTTTACTACTGAATCATAGTGAGATCCCATCATAACACATGGAAGGTCTGGATTCTCTCCTTTTAAGATACCGATTACATTTCCGGCCTCGTCCTCATGTACTTCAAGACCAGCCTCTGTCATAACCTCTCTCAGGTAATTTACGGCATCTCTAGCCTCTTTTGTAAATGGAAGTCTTGTACATCCATCTCCTGGTGTTGCTGTAAAACGTTTTAAACACTCTAAATTTTCAGCAATTCTTCCTGTTACTTCTTCAATTGCTACTGTTCCCATAGTCTTTTTTTCCTTTCTGGTTACAATAATTACTTATGTTTTGGTGTTAAGATAAACACTTTCACCGGTGAATAGAACATAGCTGCCATCATGATTACAAATCCAACTGCACAGGCTGCGGTTGTCCCGGTATATAAACCGAAAAGCATAATAGCAAATGCAATCATAATTACGATAAATGCTAATGTCAGTCCACCTTCTTTAGTTTTAAAAAAGCTATTCTTCTCCATTGTCAGCACTCCTTTTTCCAGATTCAAGACTTTCTTATAAAGCTGTCATAACAAACAATACTGCTCCAATCAAAATCGTAGACGGTATTGTAATCGCCATAAGCTTTTTCATAACTTCGCCTTCGCTTCCAAGGATACTTGCTGTTGTCGTACCAAGAATAATCTTGCTCGGGCTGATTGCAGCTCCGATTGCACCACCAGCTGACTGCGCTCCAAGGATTGCAGCAGTATTAGCCCCAAGAAGTTTTGCGGTTGTCATCTGGAAACTTCCAAATAAAATATTGGAACTCATGTTGCTTCCTGTCATAAATGTTCCAAGAAGTCCTACAAATGGTGCAAAGATAATGTAAACTTTTCCGAGTACATTTGCAATTCCATTTGCAAGTACAACTGTCTGTCCTGTTCCATCCATAATCTTTGACATAATAACAAGTCCGATAACTGCAATACCAGACGGCATTGTCATGGAAACAGATTTCACAAACACTCTCTTCGTACCACCTTCACCGATCCAGCCATGCTTTTTGTAATAAACAAGACCAATGATCGCTGATACAAACAAGAACATACTTGCATGAGTAAATGGAGCTAATGGTGAAAAGCAATCTACTGCTTTATTTACATAACCATAACCCGTAGATGTCTCTGGAAAAGCAAATCCAAATTTAAACTGTCCAAGCACTGTGTTCAGTGGTTTTACAAGTAATACCACCAGTGTGATAATAGATAACGCAAAATATGGTACAAATGCCTGAACAAGTGTCATATCCGGAATTTCTTCTTCTCCATCGGCTGCAGCAAAATCACGATTCATGATCGGGCTGTCCTCAATACACCACTCATCTTTATACATTTTTGTTCTTCCAAGAAGAAGAATGACTACCAATGAAATAACTGCCGGGATGAAACAAGCCAGTGTTGTGCTTACTTGTGTCAGCAGAAGTTCTCCGCCTCCCTGAATGACTGCCATAATTGCTACGGCTACAAATCCTTTTTTCAGTGCTTTTCCTTTACCGTAGAACCAACATGTGGCAAAACCACCGATTGCTGTCCAGATAAATAAGAAAAATGCTGTCCACATAGCTGTTGTAAGATACTCACTGCTTCCTACAGCAAGTCCGGCTGACATAGCCAGAGAATCCCACGCAGCTCCAAGTGTACCGAATGTATTTCCCCACGCCTGACCGATAAGAGGGATAATAACTGCCCACAGCGGTTTCACACCAATACCGATCAAAAGAGGTGCTCCTACTGCAACAGGTACGCCGAATCCTGTGATTCCCTGAAGGAAACTCTCAAAAATCCAGCCCATTGCAAGTACAAGAAGCAATTCGTTTGGCAAAAGTTTACGCATACCATTACGGATTACCAAAAATGCTTTTGCCTCATCTCCAACCTGATACATCAGAATTGCAGTCCATACAATGATCAATATGATCAGTGCATTCCACACACCTTTCGCACTTTCGGAAGCAAGAAGCGTAATGTCTGCTTTATAAAAAGCAACTCCAGTAACTACCGTTATCAGTAATCCTACCGGTGCCGCCTCGGTCGCTCCCCAGCCATACTTGATCATCAAGATCAGAAGTGCCGCAATTGGAAGGAACGCCATAATCCACATAAATAGATTTACTGGTATATTCATCTTGTTCCATCTCCTATTTTCTTCTCATTACTTACAGATGTGGGATAACTCCCACATCTGATATAACTATTATTGATGGATCACAGTTCCTGTCTTTCCGGCAATTCCTTCTGCCGCTTTGTCAAGAAGTGTAATCAATGTTCTTCTTCCTTCTCCTGACTCAGCAAAACGAATTGCTGCTTCAATCTTCGGAAGCATAGAACCTTTTGCAAACTGTTCCTCGGCAATATATTCCTTTGCCTGATCTACAGTCAGATCTGAAAGCCACTCCTGATTCTCTTTGCCAAAGTTGATCGCAACTTTTTCTACAGCTGTTAAGATAACCAGATAGTCTGCTCCAAGCTGAGCTGCCAGAAGGCTGCTCGCATTATCTTTGTCAATAACTGCGTTGACTCCGACCAGTTTTCCGTTCTCACTGATTACCGGGATTCCACCGCCACCACATGTGATTACGATGTGTCCTGCATTCACCAGTGTCTTGATCGTCTCAAGCTCACGGATTCTCTGTGGCATCGGAGAAGCTACTACTACACGGTAGCCTCTTCCTGCATCTTCCATACAACGCACGCCATTTGCTTCATTTTCTTCCGCCTCTTCCTTAGTAAGGAATCTTCCTATTGGTTTTGTCGGATTCTCAAATGCCGGATCATTCTTATCTACTTCTACCTGTGAAAGGATTGTAGATACTTTTCCTTCAATGTTACGGCTGTAAAGCTCGTACTTAATTGCATTCTGAAGATCGATTCCGATATATCCCTGGCTCATTGCCACGCTTGTCGGAAGCGGAACCTGTTTATAATTCTCATGCATAACAACCAGGTTGTCCATAGCATTCTGGATCATTCCGACCTGTGGACCATTTCCGTGTGTTACGATGATATCTAATCCCTGCTGTGCAAGGTCAACAATTACTTTTGCAGTCTTAGCCACTGCCTCTTTCTGCTCTTCTACATCTTTACCAAGCGCATTTCCACCAAGAGCAATGACAACTTTTTTCTTTTCCATGGCTGCCTCCTATCTTCCGGACTTATGCCTCGAATCCAAGCTTCTTAGCGTATGCTACGATAGCTTTTTCGAAACACTCGATTGGCGGGTGAACTGTACCTGCTCCAATCTGTCCTTTTCCTGCTACTTTGTTAGCAATACCTGTGTTGATTACTGGTGTGATACCTTTCTCAACTACAAGTCTTGCATCGATTCCAAGACAAATTCCCTGGAAATTCCATGTAGGAACTGTGAAGTTCGGGTTTCTGTCTGTAACGATTTCCATCATCTCGTTACTTGTACGAAGAGCATCCTCGTATCCGCCTGCACCTACGAATCTTGTTACAGCCGGTGCTGCGATCATTGCCATACCACCGACACCAAATGTCTCTGTAATAGCACTGTCTCCCATATCCGGGCAAGCATCATCTGCATCATATCCTGTAAAGTACAGTCCCTGTGGTGTATTAACCGGACCTGTGAACCACTCGTCACCCATACCAGCAATACGGATACCGAACTCATATCCGTTACGGCACATTGCTGTAACGATTGTTCCGTCTGTTCCTTTACGTGCATCATCCATAACAGCCTTACCTGTAGCCATCATGATGTTCAGGAAGAACTGATCTGTATCAGCAAGGAACTTGATAACATCATAGCGGTCTTTCTCGCTGATGTCTTTCATCTCTGTAATAAGCGGAGCCATCTCTTTTAAGAATACAAGAGAAGCTGCAATATTTCTCTGGTGGAACTCGTCACCCATTGCGATTGCTTTTGCGATCAGTGGGTTAATTGCAAGTCCATTCTCCATAGAACGAAGAGCTTTTCCAAGTGTTGGACCAAGAACATCTCTCATCCAACGAAGTCTGTTAACAACTTCCTCATCATAAGCTCCGAAACGAAGAACTTTACCAATACCCTCGTTCATTGTACAGTAAGCTCTGTTAGCTCCTGTCTCGTTCTCAACTACAAATACTGCCATGTTAGGAGATGTGATTCCACCCATAGGTCCTACTGCGTTGCAGTGGTGGCAAGGGATGAATTTGATCTCGCCATTCTCAAGCATTTTTCTAGCTTCTTCTTCTGTCTCTGCCCACTCCTCGAACATTACAGCACCTACGCAAGATCCCTGCATCGGGTCTGGCATATTCTTGTAATCTACCGGAGGACCTGCATGAAGAATTACTTTTCCATTATTTTCAGCAAACTCTGGAATTACTTCTTTTGCACGAACGTTATCTTTTAATACTGGCTGGCTTGCTACAACCTTAGCAATCACTTCACGGTTCTTCTCTTCGATTCCTTCGTAATTTCTTAAGAAGTTCAGAGTCTTAATAAGTTTTACATTTCCGCCTGCCGGTGGAGCCCAGTCATACTGTACAACTTCGCATCCAAACTCTTCTACAACTTCTGCGAAGCTCTTAAGTCCGATGTTGATGATACGTGGTTTCTCAGAAAGAAGCTCTTTTAATGTCTCAGCTGGTGTATGTTTCTCACATGCAACAACCTCTTTTGCGCGAATCTCTTTCTCTGGCTCCTGGAAATCTCTTCCGATAGCGTGGATAGCTGTCTGACATGCAAGCTTGTTGTTCTCACATACGATAACTCCAGCCTCTTTTAATTTGTTAACTGCCTCATCATATCCCTGATAATCTCTTCTTGTTCCACATACTGTAGCGATGAAGAATACTTTTCTTCCTGCTGCATCTGCTTTTGCCTGAAGTTCTTTGATTGTCGGGATCAATGATCCTGCCATATCTGCGTGTGAACCATATCCAAGCATGATGTCAAGAAGAACAACTCCTGTAGACGGATCATCTACTGCTTCCTGCATACACTCAATACGTTTTGCTGGATCGATCATCGGATGTGGTTTACCCTGTGTATAAGCATCATCTCCAAGGTCAACTACTACGTTGCCATCTAACTGGAGCATATATCCTTCAACGTCCTCTGGTGGAACTTTGCAGTTCATTGCATCTTTGATCAGCATAGCTGCCTCATTTGCAAGTGTACCACCTGAGTAGTAAGCTTTGATTGTCTTTCCGTCTTCTGCTTTGTAGAATTCAGACTCATCTACATCAACAGTAGCTTCCGGAACCTTTGTTCCTCTTACAAGACCTACAGCAAGACGAGCTGCCTCATCCAGTGTGTATGCATGATAGAAGTTCTCCTCATGATACTCTGGTTTCTCTCCAACAAACAGAGTAACAACTGGTTTGCTGAAGTTAGAAAGTCTTGCAGAGATTTTATCTCTTACTTCTTTTGCAGGCGGTTTGGAAACGATTACAAGTACTTTCACTGTATCGTCGTCTTCCATTGCATCGATCATATCCATCATTGTGATTCCACCGACCTCAGCCTTCAGGTCACGTCCACCGATACCGATAGCGTTTGTAACACCCTCACCAAGTCTGTCGATAATTGTTGTAAGCTCCTGGATACCTGTTCCTGAAGCTCCGATGATTCCGATAGAACCTTTCGCTACATTATTTGTAAATGCGATCGGAACTCCCTGAATGATTCCTGTACCACAGTCAGGACCCATAACTGCAAGTCCTTTTGAATGAGCTTTCTCTTTCAGAGCTTTCTCATCCTCGATTGTTACATTGTCACTGAACATGAATACGCTCAGTCCCTCATCCAGTGCACGGTCAGCCTCTAATGCTGCATATGCTCCCGGAATAGAGATAACTGCCAGGTTTGCATTGGACATTTTCTTCAGTGCCGCATCCCATGATTTTACACTTTCAGAACCTTTCTTTCCTTCTGCTGCTGTGGACTGTTTCTTTAAGAACTCCTCAACTTTGTCCATTACAGCATCAAGTACTGCTTCATCATTAACATCAGCTACAACTACCATATCATTTGCTGTAGCGTCCATTAACTCATCTGTTGTAAGTCCACTCTCCTTAAAAATGTCTTTGTTCGCCGGTGTAGCCATCATAACCTGAATCTTGTTGACTCCATCCAGTGAAGAAAGCTCATTTGTCAGAAGCATCAGAACTACTGAATCCTGGTAACTGCCTTTTTTTACGACTGTCTTTAACATGTCATTTCTCCCTTCTTATCTAGTTCATTGTTTTTATAGTTTGATATCATCTATTTTTGAAATGGAACCCGGGAAGCAGAGGAGTGCTCCACTTCCTGGTCCATTGGAAATTGCACGAAATAAATGAATTAGTCAGCGAATCTGTTTTTGTGATCGTATCTGTCAAAGTGAATTGCGTCACTCTTGAGATAATCAACAAGCTCATCTACGACTTCGATTCCACCTTCAGCATAAGTTTTGTCTCTTCTCATAAGAGCTCTCTGTCCTGGGTAGTATACTTTGTCGAATCCCGGAGCTGGTCTCATAGCATTTAACTCATCGCATGTCTGAGACATATTCTTCTTGAACTGCTCAGCACCGCAGAATCTCTCTGGATCGATAACGATAATTGTCTGTCCAAGCTCACGTCCTTTAGAGCAGTCATGATACATGGAGCTTACATGTTTACCAAACGGTACTCCAAGAAGTACTCCTGAGAAGATGTCTACCATCATCATAAGTCCATATCCCTTAGCACCGGCAATCGGTACAAGAGCATTTACTTTATGTGGATCTGTTACAGGAGCTCCGTCCTCATCTACAGCCCAGTCTGCAGGAATCTCAGCACCCTGTGATCTCTTGTCCAGGATTTTTCCCCAAGCCTGAACTGTTGTAGCCATATCAAATACAACATTACGATCGTCTGCTGTCGGGCAAGCAAATGAAATCGGGTTTGTTCCATAATAAGGCTCTGTTCCGCCGTATGGTACTGCCATCGGATCTGACTGGCAGAATGTGATAGCTGCAAGTCCTTCTTTTGCACACATCTCTGTATAATATCCGATTGCTCCTGTATGAGATACATTAGCCATACCTACAATAGCAACTCCGTTCTCTTTTGCCATCTCAATAGCTTTCTCAGTAGCTTTTGTTGCTACCCAGTAACCGATACCATTGTCTCCATCCATGATTCCTGAGCAAGGACCTGTCTGATTCCATGTGATGTTTGGCTCATGTGTGATTCCGCCTTTGAAGATTCTCTCACAGTAATACTCAACACGAACAGCACCATGTGAAGCAAATCCTCTCTCATGTGCCCATGTCAGAATTTCTGCTGTCTGGTCAGCGTGATCCTCACGAAGTCCCGCCTGGATCAACTTGTTTTTCATTAAGCCCTTAAGCTCTTCTCTTGAAAGTCTCATTCTTTCATACCATCCTTTTCTTTATTTTCTCTCTTTATATACCATATAGTTACCTATATAATTATCTACGTGTTTTCTTTACATGCAGTATTTTTCTAATTTATGCATCTTCTAATTCACACTTTTTCAATTCATCTTTTCTATTTTGTCACATTATTGATAAACTCTTATATAGCATATACGCCGGTACACACAGTTTCTTTATTGCTCCCAGCAATGCCGCTCGCTTTTTTTACTGTATATACCGGCATATGATGTCAATCGTATATAATTTATATTCGATTTTATTATGTGCTAAATATCATTTTCAGTGTAAGAACATTATTCAGGCTATGTACTATATATTACAGAGCAATGTCTCTGTTGCAGTCTTTAGAGTAGATGTAAACTAACTCTTCCTCACGTCCCTCATCGCCTACAGCGTAGCAAGCCTGTGGAACATAAGCGTCCATGAAGCAGTAATCACCTTTCTGAAGCGGTACCCAGTCATCTCCAAGTCTGTACATAGATTTTCCAGACAGGAAATACATACCATGCTGCTGAACATGTGTCTCGATATATCCATGAGAAGCTCCGATGTGGAATTTCAAGATATGCATGTTCATATCAAATCCGATGTCATGAGCTGATGGAAGGAAATCCTGTACATAGCAGTTCTCCATTCCTTCATAGGACATCCACTCAAGATCATTAGCATTTCCAACTACTGTATGAGCACTGTGCCCTGCAACTGGCTCATAACGGCGTCTGTATACATATAATGTAGCCTCGCCTTTAGCTTCAAAAGTAATGTTGTTACTTGCTGGTGAGTAAATGTATCCACCTTTTGTAAGTTCTGCGGACTGATCATCATTCTTTACTGAAAGTTCACCATCAACTACATATAAGAAGGATTCGATTCCCTCTCCACCGATTCCTGTATTCTTTCCACCTTCGTGGACATGTACAAGATAGTCAGCAAATGTTGCACCCATAGCCGGTGAGCCAAGAATTGTAACATCACAGTTCTCATATCCCGGAACTACATTCTTTACAAGTCCATCTGGATCAAGAACGATGTAATCTCCTTTTTTAATAATAGAACGTGTGTCCAAAAGTGCATCACGATATCCTAATTGATTGTTTAAGTAACTCATTACCAAATACCTCTCTTTCTTAATGCGGAACACAAAATCAAATTCAGGTTTTGTTGTTACCATGTTTTATGGTCTTATTATGTCATTAAAGCTTAAAATTTGCAATCGGAATTTTAGATAAAAGGTTCAACCACTTTTTATCTACTTTATGGTAAATTTTGTCTAATGACTTCTCTTGAAAATGACATTTTTTGTGATATACTGTTAATTATTGGATAAGAGCCTATATATTTTAGCTATAATCGATTTAATAAATATAA
This sequence comes from Dorea sp. 210702-DFI.3.125, assembly GCF_020560945.1. NCBI lineage: Bacteria > Bacillati > Bacillota > Clostridia > Lachnospirales > Lachnospiraceae > Dorea > Dorea sp. 210702-DFI.3.125. Next base: position 16,140 of record NZ_JAJCNF010000033.1, on the reverse strand, counting down.
AAATAAAATAGTCGGAATTTGACCGGATTTTAATTCATTTTCAATTTTTTTGACAATTTATACAAAGGAGGATTTTTATGTTAGAAAAGAAAGAATTTGAGATTCCAAGTGAAAAATTCAAAAAAGGAGCAACCGTGTATACTGATTCAGACACACCGGTAAAAGCTGCTATCATCTATTTTCACGGAGGCGGTCTTTTATATGGAAGAAGAAAAGATCTTCCACGCCCTCACTTGAACACTCTGACTCAGGCCGGATATGCAATCATTGCTTTTGACTATCCTCTGGCTCCTGCCGCAAAGTTAGAAATTATCATGAATGATGTAGAAAGTTCCATTCAATATTATATCGATCACAGTGACGAACTAATTAAAAGCCCTAAATCTTCCGAAGGATCTCTTCCATATTTTTTGTGGGGACGTTCTGCCGGCGCTTACCTTTGCCTGATTGCAGTAGCAAAAGGAACTTACACACAGGCACCTGCCGGAATTCTTTCCTATTATGGATATGGATTTTTATGCGACAACTGGTTCAAGGAACCAAGCAGACATTACTGCACGCTTCCGAAAGTTCCAGAAAGTGCTCTTTGTGTTATTCCAGAAGGCATTCACGCAGATGGCGATCTTGACACACACTACAGTGTCTATGTCTATGCAAGACAGCAAGGAAAATGGATAGATCTTTTTTACGAGGGACGCGAAAAGTTTTTCTATCTGGATTATACACTTCGCGCCTGTGATAAACTTCCTTGCCCACTGTTCTGTGCCCACAGCACCGGAGACACCGACGTACCATTTAGTGAATTCACAGAACTAAGTAATAAATATCACGCAAAAAGATTCATCGTGTCCGGAACAGAACACGACTTTGACAGAGACACAGAAAATCCATTCACACAGAAAGTGCTGGACGAGACAGTGGCGTTTATTGAGAAGTGTTTAAATAAGTAGTTTTTAGCTTTCTTTCAGAGAAAAAATCCCCCGCAAATTGCTTTGATATACAATTTGCGGGGTTTTTATTTGTTCAATATGTTAGTCTTCAAAAATAGTTCCTTTTCGGAATCCTTTGCTTGACTTCATAGTCTTCATCAGGAAGTAGTATACAACTCCTGTCGGAATCAGGCTGACATACCATGATAACTGCATTACGAATACGGAGCAGACAGATCCTACGATAATTGCAATAACTGCTGCCCAGTTAACTCCTTTGAAGCAACCTTCTTTGTCATACATATCATTCAAATCCAATTTCTTCTTACGCAGTATGAAGAAGTCGACTGCCATTACTGCGAAGATAGGTCCTAAAAATGCTGAGTAGAACTGTGTAAATAATGATAACCCTGCTGCAGAGTCAGCTGTAACAAGTTTCCATGGCATTACGCATGCTGACAGCACACCAACAAGAATTGTTGCATGTGTCCATTTAACTTTGAAAGACTCCATCAGAACGTATGCAGGTGGAACAATATTGTTCAGTACGTTTGTTGTTACCTGAGCAAATGCGATAAAGAGCAATGTCAGGATTGTAAGAAATTTGCTTCCCATTGTAGTAGAGAATACTTCTACAGGATCACTATTTCCTGTTGCTGCTGTCACAAGAAGTCCGATAAGACCCATGAACAATGTTACAGGAAGAATAGCAACAGTGTAAATGCTTGTAGCTTTTACAGGTTTGATGTCATCTGTTGCATTTCTGGAATAGTCAGATGCATTGATGATCATTGTGGAATAAATTCCAAGGAAAGAAGTTGTTGCTGCCCAGAATGGCATGCCCCATGTTCCCTTAATTCCAGAGAATACATTTCCAATCTCTGATGAGAATTTTGTGTTTACTACATATAACATGTAAATCAGGATACCAATGATAAAGATACAGGAAATATTCTCCATCCATTTGATTCCTTCAAATCCTTTGATTGCAAGTGCAACCTGAAGAATTGTGAACAGTGCATAGATAATTGGAAGATTATCAAATCCAAATAAAATCTTCAGACAGCTGTTGATAGCTCCTGCTCCGACCCAACTCTGATAACCAAACCATACGATAGCTGGAAGTCCACGGAGAACTCCTGGAATCTTTACACCTGTTGTACCAAAACTACTTCTTAACTGTACTGTAAATGGAATACCATACTCATGTCCACACTCACCGATAATTGCAAGTGCTACTGCAATAACAAGGCATCCGATACACATCGCAATAATCGCCTGCATTACAGTCAATGTTCCAATCAGGGCTGCGCCCATGGAAAATGTTCCGATAGATACACATCCACCCATGAAGCTGGCTGCATAGGATACGCTTCCCATGATACGTTTCTTTGTTGGTTGGAGATCCGCGTCTACATTGGCAACGAGCTTTGGATCCAGTACTTTGTTGTCTACAATACTCATCTTCTCTCTCCTTTTTCTTAAGTATAATTTAAAAATCAGGTGATCTTGCCTTTATTAGGCAAGATCACCTGATCTGTTACCTAATTTCGGTATTATTTAATTTTCTCAATAAATGTTCCAACACCTTTTTCTGCAACAATCTTTCCGTCTTCTGCAATAACATTTCCACGAATCATTGTCATGATTGGAAGTCCTTTTCCTTTCATTCCGACAAATGCAGAAATCTTATTTACATATAATAAGGAATCACTTGTAATCTCCCATTCTTTTTCTGGATCTACAATCAGAAGGTCAGCATCAAATCCCGGTTTGATATCTCCTTTTCTTCCATAGATACCAAATGCTTTTGCAGGCTGTACAGACATTGCATTTGCAAGAACTGTCGGGCATACATTACGTTTTACGCATCCTTCATTGAAGGTTACCTGGAAACCACTCTGAATTCCGCTGCATCCGCCCCATACATCAAATACATTTTCAATCTTGTTTCCAAGAATCTCATTAAATTTCTCATCATATGAACATGGTGAATGGTCACTTGCAATACCGCTGAATGTTCCATCTTCTACATAAGACCACAGTCTGTCAACCTCTTCCTGTGAACGAAGCGGAGGTGCACATTTGAATAACGGTCCGTTCTCTAATACATCCTGATCTGTCAGACTTAAGTAGTGAGAACATGTCTCTGCTGTGATGTCATAGCCTTCCTGCTGTGCTTCTTTAATCTTCTGTGCTACATCCGGGCTGCTGACATGACAGATATGTGCTTTACATCCTGTTGCTTTTGCAATCTCGATAATATCAACAGTTGCTACCATCTCTGCTGCAACCGGTCTGGAATCCAGGAAACACTGCCATGAATTCGGATCTTTTGCTTTCTCAATCTTCTCAAGATTTTTGATCATTGAGAAATCTTCACAATGGAATCCTGCACGTCCATCAAATTCCTTAATGATTTCCATTGCTTCATAAGCCTGTCCATAATTTAATGAACTGTAGTCTGGTGATACCGGTCCGATAAATGATTTGAATGCTACGCATCCTTTCTCATCCAAATCCTTCAGATCTTTAAAGTTATCCGGAATCAGTCCGCCCCAGAAACAGTAATCACAGTATGCATTCGGATCAACTTTTTTCAGTTTAAAATCAAATGCTTCTGCATTAACCATTGCCGGTTCATTCTGAAGTGGCATATCTATGACAGTTGTGTAACCACCAAGTGCTGCCGCTGCAGTTCCATGCTCATAATCTTCACGCCACTCATATCCTGGGTCGTTCAGATGTGCATGCGTATCGATTGCACCTGGGAAAACATAATTTCCTTTTGCATCAATAACCTTTGCTGCTTCTGGCTCTTCTCCTGCATTTAACACAGCTGCAATCTTGCCATCTCTGATTGCGATGTTCCCTTCTGAAACTCTGTCTGCAGTTACAATTCTGCCGTTTTTCACTAAAACATCATACATATTTATTTTCCTCCTAAAAAAAAGATGCATTAAAATAAGTGATTGACCAATTTCAAAATCTTTTTTAATTGTACGAGCTAATATTACTTAATTTTTTCTTAAATTGCAACTACATTTTACGGAAAAACATTTTTATTTTTATCCATTATGTATAAAATTCTATATTTTTGTTTTTTCTTTTTTATCTATTATTGACATAGTTGTGTGAAATGTTTGAAAAATATATATAATTTAATGTTAGGACAAATTTTTCACAAATCAATTTATAATAAAAAAGAGACCAGGCATTTTCATGTCCAGTCTCCTTTGACTTTTTAGATCTATTTTTCTAATGTTGTTCCTTTTCTGAAATTCTCACAACTCTTCATATGTTTCATTCCGAAGTAGTAAACAAGTCCTGTAGGAATTGTTGCTGTAAAGAATGAAATATTTACATTCAGAAGTCCGATTACAGCTCCGATTGCAATTGCAAGAATTGCTGCCCAGTTGATACCTGCATGATTTCCATTATCATCATAGAGATCATCCAGATACTCTGGTGTGATTTTTCTCTTATGAAGAATGAAGAAATCTGTAATCAATACTGCAAAGATCGGTCCGAAGAATGCAGTGTAAATCTTACTGAATAATGCAAGTCCTGCTGCTGAGCTGTCACTTGTCAGTATCCATGGGCAAGTACATACTGCCAAGATACCAATCAAGATTACGGCTGTCTTATGTTTCATCTTAAACGCATCCATAAATGCATATGCCGGTGGAATTACGTTACTTGCAAGGTTTGTTGTAAGCTGTGCAAAGATGATAAATCCAAGCGTTACGATCATTACGACTTTGTTGTCTACCATATCAGCAAAAGCATTGATCGGGTTTGCTTTTCCAGTTGCTGTAGATGCCATAGCACCGATTACTCCAAGAAGTACTGTAGCCGGTACCATAGATAAGAAGTAAGAACTTCCACGTTTCAGTGTAGAATATCCACCTTTCATCTCACGGGAATAGTCACCAGCATTCAGCATAACTGTAGTACTGTTACCAAAGAATGCAATGATTGCTGCGATAAATGGCATTCCCCATGTTCCAGACTTATTGATCAGTTTCTCACTTACGACATCGCCATACTGTGTAATGCAAAGGAATAAGAGGTAAATCATAGCCAGAGAAATAACAACTCCTCCGATATTTCCAACCCATTTTGCACCCTGGAATCCTTTGATTGATAACAGGATCTGGATAATCTGGAATAAAATGAAGAATAACCAGATATTATCATATCCAAATAATGCTTTTGAAATATTGTTGATTGCTGCTCCTCCAAGCCATGTCTGATAACCGTACCATACGATAGCCGGAAGTCCTCGAATCAAACTTGGAATTTTGTTACCTTTTGTTCCAAATGCACTTCTAAGCTGAACTGCATACGGTGCACCAGTCTTGTAACTAAACTGGTCATTCATTGCGATACCTACAACGAGGATCATAGATCCAATTGCTACTGCGAGGAATAACTGCAACAGGTTCAGTCCTGCTTCCATCTGTGCAGATCCCATTGCCAATGTTCCGATAGAAATACATCCACCGAGCCAGAGCATTGTGTTGGATCCCCAGCCCATGATTCGATCTTTCTCAGGAATTGGCGCAAGGGAGTTTGTTTCTTCTTGTTTCACTTCTTTGTTTACATCACTCATGTTCTCTCTCCTATTCGTGTTCCTATATGTATTCGTTTATTTTACCGGTGTTACATATTCGCCGTATCCGATTGCTTCATCTTTGTACATGCCATCCTGAGCAACTACTTTACCTCTGATCATTGTACATACTGGAGTTCCTTTTCCTTCCAGTCCATTGAAGCAGGAAACATGTCCTTTTGTAAGCAGTTTCTCCTGCTCACATTTCCATGTCTTTTCCGGATCAACGATTACGATATCACCGTCAAAACCTAATTCAAATGCTCCTTTACGTCCATAGAGTCCGAATACTTTTGCCGGATTATAATCCATAACCTTTGCAATCAGACTCGGGCTTAAGCCTTTTTTATGAACAACCATATCGAACATCATTGGTAAGAAGAACTGGATTGAGTTAAGTCCTCCCCATGCATGCCAGATATCTTTTGTTGCATTATCTTTTTCTTCATCTGCTGCTGGAGAATGGTCGCTTCCTACACAGGAAAGTGTTCCATCTAAAACGTAATCCCACAGCTTCTCCATATCTTCTTTCTTACGCATCGGAGGTGTACATTTTGCCGGTGCACCTTTTTCAAATACAAAATCTTCTGTAAATCCAAGGTAATGTGGACATGTCTCAGCAGTAATCGGAAGTCCTTCATGGATTGCATCCTTAACAACCTGAGCTACCATCGGGTGGCTGACATGGCAAATGTGTACGCGTCCGCCAGTTGCTCTAGCCATATCAATAACATTCTTTGTAGCAACATATTCTGTCCATACGTCATGAGAATCCAGGAAGTCACGAATCTTCTCTTCATTTGTTCTTCCTTCTTTTGCTTTTGCTTCTTTTTCTCTCTCAAGAACCTGTCCATATTCCTCACAATGGAATCCACAAAGTGCTCCATACGGTTTTAAAATTTCAAGAGCTTTACGAACATTTCCCATGTTAACTGTCGGGAACAGATCACCGTTTGGACATGTGAATCCTTTAAATGCTGCAACTCCACAATTGTGAAGATCTACAAGATCATTCATGTTATTCTTTACTGAGTCCGGTTTGTCATCATAATCTCCTACGATTCCTCCCCAAAGTGCATAATCAACTAATGAGTGTTTGCTAATTTTTCCAAGCTTCAGGTCAAAAATTTCTTTATTCATAAGAGATGGGTCATTATTAAGTGGCATATCAATCAGTGTTGTACAACCTGCAACAACTGCTGCTCTTGAACCTGTCTCAAAATCCTCACGATACTCAAATCCTGGCTCATTCAGATGTGCATGACAGTCGATGATACCTGGAAATACATAATTTCCTTTTGCATCAATCACTTCTTTCGCATCTACTGGTGCTCCCTTTGCAAAAAATCCTGCATACTTTCCGTCCTGGATTGCAATGTCTGCCTCGTAGATACGATCTGGTGTTACAAGTTTTCCGTTCTTCACTAAAACATCATACATATTCATGTTCCTCCTTAAAAATTGAATCAAATCAGCCGTAACCAGCTCAATTTCTTTCTATAATCGATATATTACTGGATTCCCCCAAAAAATACAATCACCATTTTCTTACATTTTTCTCCATCTTTTTTATCTATTTTAGATAATTTTATCGTATTTCGTATTATTTTTTTATCCAATATATATAAAAATACGCAAAGTAACACCACCGTCTTGGCTAGGCTCCTTTGCGAAAATTTCAACCACTTTTTAATTTTTATTGATTTATATCAAAAATGATTGGTCAACCGTTTTTCAGTTTCTTTTACATATATTTTATCCTAATTTGATAATTTTCACAATGACCTATCCTCCAAAATATGACACATTTTTTTGTATAATATGCACAGTCATGTATTGTATTTTTATATAAACAATACAGTTTTATTGGTTAATTTTAAAATTTTTCATAATTTTCGTTATATTATTAACATTTTCTTCGGTTTTTGCCACTTTTTTCTCATTTAAAATTTGTGCAATTTTATTTAAAATTTCAAAAACCACATTTTATATTGTGTATTATATTGTGTACATTGTGATTTTTCGGCAAATCTGTTATGATAGTATCTGCCAGACAGGCAAAAGGAACATACACAGGAGTGCATAATTATGACATTATTTTCCATTACAGATACATCTGACTATTTAAATGAACTGCTTTCGGGAGAAACAAGCGGGACAGTCCACTCTGTATATAGAAAAACTATCAACTTATCTATTGGTGGAACACTGGCAGCCTTACAGGCAAAGGGCTCACCCATCTCGCCAATCAGTCTGATTACAACATTGACTTCCGAAAAAATGGAGAGCCTTGAAATATCTGCCGGAGATTTTGTTACTTTAAAAGAGAATATCATTACTATTTATAGAAGTAACCGCACTCTTCAGGCTTCCACAGATATGAACACTCTTGATAATAAAAGGAAAATTGGATTTTCTTTTGAAGAAGCAACAATTCACAACTTACATTTGTTACATTCATTAAAATGTGCAAACTCTCTGTCAGATACCATGCTTCACCAGCTTCATAACAATATCAGAACATGTCTTTCTAATATATCCACCGGAGGCTTTGAAGTGATCTTCAACCAACGTGTAAATGATGATACTTCTATGATGCTTGTTGCTGCAAAGAAAAAAATCGAACAATGCACCAGACTATATAGAAATAAAGAATATACAGAGACCGGAATCGAACTTGCCCGACTGATCGGGCTTGGCATCGGGCTGACTCCAAGCGGTGATGATTTCCTGTGCGGTGTGCTTGCCGGATTAATTCTTACAGGGCAAACAGAATCCACATTTGCCAAGAGCCTTCGCAAAACAATTGCAGAACATCTGAATGATACCGTCGATGTAAGTGCTGCATTTCTCCACTGTGCATTAAAAGGACAATTTAGCCTGGCTGTGAATCATTTACTCGTAAATACAGGTTGTGAATCTCCACAAGATACTTCTTATGTTAAATGCAACCCTCAAATTACTCCTGGAATTGCAAATGTCCCGGCAATTACTGAAAATTTTCTGGCAATCGGGCATTCTTCCGGGACAGATACTTTGTGCGGAATTCTATACGCACTGGAATTATTTCTTTTTCAGAAATGTAACCTATAAAAAAAAATTTGTTCATAATAAAAAAAACATTCTTTCCATGTACACCCGGCTCTGAAAAGTCGGATTATAAACCTTACTTTTTCAGAGCCAGCATGACATTCCGAATGTTTTAATAACTAATTTTCAACCAAAAATCCTAATTTTCTCAGTTCCTCTTCTATCATCCCCAGCGTTTCTTCTCTGTCCGCTGTCACAGTATGATAGTGATAATCGGAGGTAATATTCTTAAGCGGTGTTGACTTGCCACTTTCGATATCTGCCAGAAATTCTTTTACTTTTCTTCTGGAAGTAATTCCAAGTTCCGCCTCAATATGCCCATAAACTTTATGGTTTACCATAACATTTTTCACTTGACCGCCAAGATCGACAATAGTACAAAGTTCCGTCTCAAGCTGCTCGTCTGTATGACGTACTTTAAAAACTCTCTCGGCGCAAGTCTGCCCTTCCAGCACATATCCCCGGTTTGTTGATATGATATCATACCCCGAAGCCCGTAACAGGGCAATATCCTGAACAATAACCTGACGGCTCACATCATAATCCTTCGCGAGTTTCGAACCCGAAACCGGTCTGTCACTTTCTTTTATATTCTTCAATATCTCCTGTCTTCTATCAGAACCTGTCATACTGCTTTCGTAATCTCCTTCATCATCAATCACAAAATCTATCATTTAAAAACTGTTTTTAGAAGCATTTCCACTTACTGTCTTAATCATTATAATGCACATTTATAGTATGTGCAAGAATGCTCTTCCAAACATGAACAGAATCCTCTACTGAAAGATCTTTTGTACATTTTTCATCTGCAGAATCTGCCACCGGCAGCTTCTTCCGAACGTATGGCAACACAAAAACCCCTCACGCCATAATTGATGTAAGGGGTTTTCTATATAAGCTAATTAACGTTTGTGCCTCATAAAATTGACATTTTATGTGTAAATCAACACCTCTAAAAGCCTTTAAAATAAGGTAATTCTTAACAATAGAACTTTATCTCATCCGTCACAAATGCCTGTTTCCATTTTGCACAAATAAGGAAGAACTGTGCTGATATAAATTCCATCAATTCATTTAATTCTTTATTTGAAATCTTACTTCCATTACTTGCCAAAATACATCCTCCTGACTTTGTAAGCCAGATTTTAGTTGCATTAGGAGCAGGCTTTCCTTTTGATACATGAACATGAATTGGTTCACCATTTTCATTTGACCAGAAATATACAGTATAACCACTTACAGTAAATAGTTTAGGCAATCTGAATCCCTCCATTCTCCGCATATCTATACAGCAAATGTGCATTGTTGTGTAGGAGTTCTTCAAACATTGCTATTTCTTCGTCAGAATATCCCTGTCTCTCTGTCCATTTGTAATCAGGTAATTCGCATCTTGCAGAATCAAATCCATCTTCTGTAGGACGTTCAAAGTTTACGATAACCTTTCTCATTCCGTCCTTCTCGATAATTTGAGAATGAACGATTTCTGTCTCGTCTGCCAGAGTCATATATGGATACATCATATAGCTTCACCTCATTTCTTATTTAGCCATATTATAGCATCTCTCCATGTAGTTGTCATGTAGATACTAATGTATTCTCATTAAAAACAAGGCTATACACTTATCCTTTCCTCCAACAAAAAAGACCTTGCAAGTCTGATATTTTCATCAGACCAACAAGGTCAATTCTTACGTTTAGACAATTACTTGATTTTGATTATGAAATATAATCATTATGAATCAAGTTTATGTTACAGGACGGTTGTTTTTATCCTACTTTAAAGTGCTTTTCTTGAGTTCAACTGGATAGAACATTTGCCCCAAAAGTGGATAATCGGGTTTGCCCTGTGACAAAAATAGTTTTCGCCTATCTTTGTGCAATTGCTGCCTGTGCTGCTGCAAGACGAGCGATTGGTACACGGAATGGTGAGCAAGATACATAGTCAAGACCAATCTTATTGCAGAATTCTACTGAAGATGGATCTCCACCGTGCTCTCCACAGATACCAACGTGAAGGCTTGGATTAACCGGCTTACCTAATTCGATAGCCATTTCCATTAATTTACCAACACCTGTCTGGTCAAGCTTAGCAAATGGATCGTTCTCGAAGATCTTAGCATCATAGTAAGCATCTAAGAACTTACCAGCATCGTCACGAGAGAATCCGTATGTCATCTGTGTTAAATCGTTTGTACCGAAGCAGAAGAAGTCAGCTTCTGAAGCGATCTGATCAGCAGTAAGAGCTGCTCTTGGAATCTCGATCATTGTTCCAACTTCGTACTCAAGGTCGCTGCCTGCTGCTGCGATCTCAGCGTCTGCTGTCTCTACTACAAATTTCTTAACATATTTAAGCTCTTTGATGTCTCCAACGAGTGGGATCATGATCTCTGGTTTTACGTTCCAGTCTGGGTGAGCTTTCTTTACATTGATTGCAGCACGGATAACAGCTCTTGTCTGCATCTTAGCAATCTCTGGATATGTTACTGCAAGACGGCATCCACGATGTCCCATCATTGGGTTGAACTCATGAAGGCTGTCGATGATTGTCTTGATCTGCTCAACCGTTTTACCCTGAGCGTCAGCAAGTTTCTTAATGTCTTCCTCTTCTGTAGGAACGAACTCATGAAGCGGCGGATCAAGGAAACGGATTGTAACCGGGTTACCTTCCAGTGCTTCGTACAGTTTTTCGAAGTCTCCCTGCTGCTCCGGAAGGATCTTAGCAAGTGCTGCTTCTCTTTCTTCTTCCGTCTCAGAGCAGATCATTTCACGGAATGCATCAATTCTGTTGCCTTCGAAGAACATATGCTCTGTACGGCAAAGTCCGATACCTTCTGCACCGAGTTCACGGGCTTTAACAGCATCGTGTGGTGTATCAGCGTTTGTACGAACTTTCATAGTTCTGTATTTGTCAGCCCATCCCATGATTCTTCCGAATTCACCTGCGATTGTTGCATCTACAGTTGGGATAATACCGTCATAAATGTTACCAGTAGAACCATCAAGTGAGATGCAGTCTCCTTCATGATATTCTTTTCCGGCAAGTGTAAATTTCTTATTAGCTTCGTCCATTGCGATGTCACCGCAACCAGATACACAGCATGTACCCATACCACGGGCAACTACGGCTGCGTGAGATGTCATACCACCACGAACTGTCAGGATACCCTGTGCAGACTTCATACCTGTGATATCTTCCGGTGATGTCTCAAGACGTACAAGAACAACTTTTTCTCCTCTTTCTGCCCATTCAACAGCATCGTCTGCCGTAAATACAATCTTACCGCAAGCAGCTCCAGGAGATGCTCCAAGTGCTTTTGCAAGTGGTGCAGCCTCTTTCAGGGCTTTTGCGTCAAACTGTGGGTGAAGCAGAGAGTCAAGGTTACGAGGGTCGATCATTGTAACAGCCTCTTCCTCTGTTCTCATTCCTTCGTCTACAAGATCACAAGCAATCTTCAGAGCAGCTTTTGCTGTTCTCTTACCATTACGTGTCTGTAACATGTACAGTTTACCATGCTCTACAGTAAACTCCATGTCCTGCATATCTCTATAGTGTTTTTCAAGAGTTTCACAAACCTGTTTGAACTGTACGAATGCTTCTGGGAATTTTTCTTCCATCTCTGAAATGTGCATTGGTGTACGAACACCGGCAACAACATCTTCTCCCTGTGCATTAGTGAGGAATTCTCCGAACAGACCGTTCTCTCCTGTAGCCGGGTCACGTGTAAATGCAACACCGGTTCCACAGTCATCTCCCATATTTCCAAATGCCATCATCTGAACATTGACTGCAGTTCCCCAGGAATACGGAATATCATTGTCGCGACGATACACATTTGCACGAGGATTATCCCAGGAACGGAATACGGCCTTTATAGCTTCTGTCAACTGTTCTTTTGGATCTGTCGGGAAATCGGTGCCAATCTTTTCTTTATATTCTGCCTTAAACTGCCCTGCCAGTTCTTTCAGATCATCTGCGGTAAGCTCTACATCAAGCTTCACTCCGCGTTTTGCCTTCATCTGATCGATCAGCTCTTCAAAATATTTCTTACCTACTTCCATAACTACATCGGAAAACATCTGAATGAATCTGCGATAGCAGTCCCATGCCCAGCGTGGATTACCGGACGCACAAGCCAAAGTCTCGACGACTTCTTCATTAAGTCCGAGATTTAGGATTGTGTCCATCATACCTGGCATCGATGCTCGTGCTCCAGAACGAACAGAAACGAGCAGCGGATTTGTCTTATCACCAAATTTCTTGCCTGTGATAACTTCCATCTGATCAATGGCTTCAAGAATCTGCTTCATAATCTCGTCATTGATCTGTCTGCCATCTTCATAGTACTGTGTGCAGGCTTCCGTTGTCACGGTAAAGCCTTGTGGTACCGGCAGTCCCAAATTCGTCATCTCCGCAAGATTTGCGCCTTTGCCACCAAGGAGATTTCTCATGGTAGCGTTACCTTCTGTAAACATATAAACCCATTTTGCCATAGCTATGACCTCCTAATACATTTCCTGTTAAGGGTCAAAGCCAAAAACACCATTGTTTTTGTAGCAAAATGGTCATGAGGCAAAAACCCCAACATTATATTTTTTGTAAGCCGCAACTATATTGTAGCACTTTGTTATATTTTTGTCAATACAGCAGAGGGATTGTTCTCCCTCTGCTCTACAATAATTTGCATGCTTTTCTACATATTTTTCAAAAATGCAACATAGCCTTTATATGCCTCGTATACATCGGCTTTACTTGTCACTTCCCAAGGTGCATGCATGGATAACACTGCCACGCCGCTGTCTATGACTTCCATGCCGTAATTTGCCATGATGTAAGCAATTGTTCCACCGCCGCCTGCGTCAACTTTTCCAAGTTCGGCGAACTGATAAGATACGTCTGCATCATCCATGACACCACGAATCTTTGCAAGGTACTCTGCATTGGCATCATTAGAACCACTCTTACCACGGCTTCCGGTGAATTTATTAAATACAAGTCCTTTTCCGAAAAATGCAGAACTTCTCTTTTCGAACACATCTGCGTACATCGGATCATATGCTGCACTTACATCGGAAGATAACATTCTGGAATTCTGTAAAGCTCTTCTGACTTGCAGCTCGGACTCCCCGTCAGTCATAGCAACCAGTTCAGCCACTACATTTTCAAAGAATCTGGAATGCATACCGGTTGCTCCTACGCTTCCGATCTCTTCCTTATCTACAAGGATGCAGCATCCGGTACGTGTAACCTGAGGCGTATCCAGAATTGCAAATAAAGATGTAAATGCACAAACACGGTCATCCTGACCGTATGCCAGTACCATGCTTCTGTCAAGACCACAGTCTCTTGCTTTTCCTGCCGGAACAATCTCAAGTTCTGCAGAGAGGAAATCTTCTTCCTCCATATCATAATATTTCTTCAGAAGTTCCATCACATTTGCCTTAACTGCTTCTTTTTCTTCCTGATCAAGAGAAGGATCCTGCTCAAGCGGCCGGCTTCCAATTAAAAGATCCAACTTCTCGCCTTCTACGACTACACTTCCCTTTTTCTCAAGCTGCTTTGATGCAAGATGTACAAGAAGATCTGTAATCACAAATACCGGATCTTCCTCCTCATCTCCAATGCTGACCGGAACAATTGTTCCGTCTTTTTTTGCGATCACACCGTGAAGAGCAAGCGGAAGTGTTACCCATTGATATTTCTTGATCCCTCCATAATAATGAGTATCCAGATAAGCCAGCTCTTCATTTTCATATAAAGGGTTCTGCTTCACATCAATACGCGGAGAGTCAATGTGTGCACCTAAGATATTCATTCCATTTTCCAACGGCTCCTGACCGATGATGAACAGGACAATACTCTTATCCATGCACACTGCATACACTTTATCCCCGGCTTTTAATTTTACATGTTCCTTCTGAAGCTCTTTTAAATTCTTATATCCGGCAGCTTCTGCCTTTTTCACCGCAAGTGTAATACATTCACGTTCTGTCTTTCCATCGTCCAGACAATTCTTATATGTCTCATTGATCTTGTCTAATTTTTCCAGTTCTGTCTGGTCATATACTTTCCATGCATTTCTACGTTCCATGCTCAAGACTCCTTTGTTCTTATATTTCGCAGCTAAATTTCTGCCACAATTTGATAATAAGTATATCATATTATAAATACATTATTTACATTTTTCCTAAAGTTCATTATAATTTTAATTGCATTTTAATTGTTATACTATCAAAAGGGGAAATGAACATGAAAAATTTGATTCAAAAATGGAACAACATCAGTCTGATCAAACGCATTATCTGCGGTCTGATCATCGGAATTGCTTTGGGACTTATTTTCCCACAGGCGACCGCAATCTCCATTCTCGGAGATCTGTTCGTCGGAGCACTTCGTGGAATCGCACCGCTTCTTGTATTCTTCCTGATTATGAGTTCCCTTTGCCGCATGGCAAAAGGCCAGAAAACGAACATGTCTTTTATCGTGATACTGTACCTGCTCGGCAATCTGTTCTCTGCATTATCTGCAGTTATTGCCAGCTACTTGTTCCCGGTAACTCTGACATTTTCACAGAGCACGAATACTCAGGATATCACACCACCGACCGGTGTCACAGAAGTGCTGAAAAATCTGCTGATGAATGTCGTTGCGAATCCAGTCGACTCACTGGTAAACGCCAATTATATCGGAATCCTTGCATGGGCCATCATACTTGGCATTGCTCTTAAGAGTGCAAGTGATGGCACAAAGAATGCTTTGGAGAATATTTCAGATGCTATCGCAACTGCAGTAAAATGGATCATTAACTGTGCACCATTTGGTATCATGGGACTGATCTTCACTACAATCTCCGAACAGGGACTCGACGTTCTTCTCGGATACGGACGTCTGATCTGCGTACTGGTCGGAACCATGCTCTTCGTGGCACTTATTATGAATCCACTGATTACATTTATCTGCCTTCGTAAGAACCCATACCCACTTGTGCTTCGCTGCCTGAAAGACAGCGGACTGACAGCATTCTTCACCCGAAGCTCTGCTGCCAACATTCCGGTCAACATGAAACTCTGCCAGGATCTTGGTTTGGACGAGGATACTTACTCCATCTCCATTCCACTTGGCGCAACTATCAATATGGCAGGAGCTGCTATTACAATCTCCACTATGGCACTTGCCGCAGCACATACACTGGATATCCACGTAGACTTCCCGACTGCACTGATTCTGTGCGTCCTCTCTGCAGCCAGCGCTGCCGGAGCTTCCGGTGTAGCCGGTGGATCACTCCTTCTGATTCCACTTGCCTGCAGTCTCTTCGGTATTCCGAACGATGTTGCTATGCAAGTCGTTGGTGTCGGATTCATCGTTGGAGTTATCCAGGATTCCTGCGAAACCGCACTGAACTCATCTACCGATGTCCTCTTTACGGCAATCGGAGATATGCGTACACGAAAATAACTATGAGAAACACGCTTCGCGAGTTTCTCAAGTTATCGCGGCAGTCGCCAAGG
>NZ_JAJCNF010000032.1:0-33443 GCF_020560945.1 Dorea sp. 210702-DFI.3.125 | reverse complement strand
AATATAGAGTTATCAAGGTTCAGCACACCTTATTGGTGTGGGAAGTTTGAGTTAGTAAAACAAAACCAAAGGTTGGATTATTAATGATTCCAAAGACTTGTGCATATATGTGGATTATTGCAATGGGACTTCAGCTTTTATTTTAACAAAATATAGCAAGAATGCCTCTTCCTTTACAGGTGGGAGCAAGTTACTTGATTGTGGATTTAGGAGAGCCGGGAAACCGACTCTCTTTTTGGGAGTATAGTTGCACTGGTGTGGAAAAAAATGTATACTTGTAACAGAAGCGGGAAAGCAATAATTGAGATAATATGGAAGGACAACAATTTTATGAATGACGAGAGATATCTGGAATTATTAGCGGAGAAATATCCGACAGAACAGGCTGTCAGCAGGGAAATTATCAACCTGACGGCAATATTAAGTCTGCCAAAAGGAACAGAACATTTTATGAGCGATCTTCATGGCGAATATGAAGCGTTCTGCCATATTTTAAATAACTGTTCCGGTGTTATCCGGGAAAAAGTAGACCTGCTGTTCGGTGAGACACTTTCTGATTTTGACCGCGAGGAAATCTGTACATTGATCTATTATCCGGTGGAGAAGCTGGAATTTGTGCGGAAAGAAGGAAAGAATAATGAGGAGTGGTATCGCGCGACACTTGGAAAACTGATTGATATCGCGCGGCTTCTTTCTTCAAAATACACACGTTCTAAAGTTCGTAAGGCAATGCCGAAAGAGTATGCATATATTTTAGATGAGCTGATTCATGTACAGAAAGATGAAGATGATAATCAGGTAGTTTATCACAGAAATATTCTAGATACGCTTCTGGAACTTGACAATGCAGATGAATTTATTGAAGTGCTGGCAGGACTGATCAAACGTCTTGCAGTGGATCATTTACATATTGTGGGAGATATATTTGATCGTGGTGCATGTGCAGACCGGATCATGGATCTTCTGATGCAATATCACTCCCTGGATATTGAGTGGGGGAATCATGATATTCTCTGGATGGGAGCGGCAGCGGGAAGCAAGGCATGCATTGCAACGGTTGTCCGAAATAACCTGAAATATAATAATACGAAGATTCTTGAGAATAGTTATGGAATCAGTCTGCGGAATCTGGCTCTTTTTGCAGAAAAGATATATCCGAGCGAGGAACCAATGAAAGCTGCATTAAAAGCGATTTCTGTCATGCTTTTTAAGTTGGAAGGACAGGTAATCTTAAGAAATCCGGATTACAATATGGCAGACAAACTGCTTCTTCACAAAGTAAATGTGGAAAAGCAGACAGTAGAAATTGATGGAACTGAATATGTAATTAAAGAAGAGGCATTTCCGACAGTGAATTTTGATTCGGGCGATATAGAAGATATTTATCAGTTGTCTGAGGAAGAAGAACAGGTAATGGAAGGGCTTCGTATGGCATTTGTGAACAGCATACGTCTCAGACAGCATATTGATTTTCTGTATCAGAAGGGAAGTATGTATCGCATTTTTAATGGGAATCTGCTCTATCATGGCTGTGTGCCATTAGATGAAAGTGGTAATCTGGAAGGCGTTGCATTTGGCAAGAAGAGATATCATGGAAGAGAGTATCTGGATTACGCGGAGAGAATTGCCAGACGGGCGTGGTCAAAAGATGCCAGACAAAAAGACCGTGATTTTATGTGGTATCTCTGGTGTGGAAGAAAATCCCCTCTTTCCGGAAGAAATATTAAGACATTTGAGCGGACTTATGTACTGGATGAAAATACGTGGGTTGAACAATCAAATCCATATTATAAATTCTATCATGAGGAGAAAGTCTGTAATATGATTCTTCATGAATTTGGATTGTATTCCGAGAGCTCTCATATTATCAATGGACATACGCCAGTCAGAACATCAAAGGGAGAACATCCGGTACGGGCCAATGGGAAACTGCTTGTCATTGATGGAGGCTTCTGTAAGAGTTATCATAAGACGACTGGAATAGCAGGATATACGTTAATATTTAACTCGCATGGAATCCGAATCAAATCACATCAGCCATTTCAGAGTGTCTATGCGGCTTTGACAGAGAATAAGGATATCGAATCCAAATCAGAACTGGTGGAGACAGAGAGTGAACGACTGATGGTGCGCAATACGGACAATGGTAAGAAAATCAAAGAAGATATTGAAGGATTAAAGATGTTACTGCGTGCTTACCGAAGTGGAGATTTTGATGTATAGAGAGTTGAAACACAGATTGGAAATATAGATTAAAAATATAGAGGACAGTATCTTATTGTAAGTCATGATTTGACAAAAGTAGTTGGCGTGAGATAGAATAAGAAACAGAATGTAGAGGCATTCTTGAATTCGCCAGAACGGTGAAATATAACAGCAGAGTCCCATGAAGATTTGAGAATGGAGGCGGAGTGGAGTAATGAAGGAAAAGATTATACAGGGCGGTATTGTGAACGGCGTTAAGATGCTGGTATGTCCGACTTGGGAAGAGGATTTTCAGACTGAGATCCATAAGACCGGAGGCTGTCTTAGAATCAGCATGAATTATTCGGCTGTAGATGTTTCTTATTGGAAAGAATTGGAAGAGATAGCTGAGAGATACGGATATGATCTGGATGAGGAAGCCAAAGAGATTATAAATGAATATGTAAAAAAATATGAACAGTTCGATGATATGATCTGGATGAGTGGAGAGACTGAAATTGGGTTCGAGACTTTTTGCCGGGCACTTGCAAAAAAAGCAGGGATATCACCGCGTCAGGCAAAAGAATATGTTGTGTCAAATCTGCATAATCTGGAGCATGAAGAAGCAGTAGATGCATTGCTTCTGGCTTTGCAGATCATAAAATCAGAAAATGGACTGGAAGGGACACAGTGGAACAAACCGACCTGTGATTTTCTGAAGAAGGAATTTGAAAAGATGCTCGGACTAAACGACGGGCAGGAAAACGCATGATACATCAGATAGCAGCAACGCTGCTACTTATGATAGTATTTGGAACTTTATATGGTGCCCTTCGGGATCGCTACCCGAAGGGTTCTTTAGTATTTAAAGCGTCAGCAACCTGTATGGCGGTCTGGAATTGTGGAAGCGGTCTGGCAGCGGGAAAACAGGGATTTTCAGACTGGATGATATTTGTCGGTCTTTTGTTCTGCGTGCTTGCAGATGTGCTTTTAGAATTGGAATTTTTATGGGGAGTCGTTACATTTGGTATTGCACATTTTTGTTTTATTGCAGGAATTTACAGGATAGAAGGGATTCAAATTGGCAGTATTCTGGGAATACTTGGAATCTACGGCGTGTTTCTTATGATTTTTCATAAAGGATTGCCGAAACTTGGGAAATTAAAGATTCCTGTACTTCTCTATGCAGTGGTCTTAAGTTCTATGGTATCTATGGCAGTTAGTGCAGCGGTTATTGTACCAGGAAGAAGCAGATATTTTCTGGCAGCAGGCGCCTGTGCATTTCTTATATCAGATAGCCTGATTGCAGTAAGAACTATTGAGAAAAAGCAGAGTCTTCTGATGGGTGCTGTGTTACTCATATTGTATTATGGTGCAGTTTATATGATGGGGATGTCAGTCTATATGCGCTAATCCTTGCAGTAACAATGTTGGAGAATTTTTGAATAATTAGGATGATATAAATTATTAAGAGCGCTTCATCAATTTTTTTGTTTTGATGAAGCGCTCTTAATTTATCTCTTCTGAGTACATTGGACTATACCTTTCGGTTGATAACCTGTCCTTTCTTTTTATTATGGGGTGTTTCTTTTATGTTCCTGGTGGTTTATCCTCCTTTCGGATTTCTAGTTTTTTTATTTTAATTTCTTCTTTTGTTTGACTATAATATATCACTTAATAATGAAAATGTCAACATAAAAATTGAAAATAATAAAAATAAAATCATAATGTCAGATAATAATGGGAATAAGACATTGAAACAAGAATGTCGAGGTTATTATTGAAGAGATAAATAAAATACGAAAAGGTCAATAGAAGAATTTATGCAATATTTATAGAAAATATGCTATAATAATTTGAATTGCGCAAGGAGGAAGAGAGATGAAACCAAAGAATGCAGTTATGTTGTTACTGACGTCTCTGATTTGGGGAACCGCATTTGTTGCACAAAGCGTAGGAATGGACTTTCTTGAACCATTTACATTTAACGGAGTGCGAAGCTTTATTGGAGGAGTGACGCTTTTGCCGTGTATCTGGTTGTTGGAAAAGATGAATGGGAAGCCGGAAGTGGACGGAACAAGAAAAGATCTGATTCAGGGAGGAATTGCCTGTGGTCTGCTTTTATTTGCAGCAAGCAGCCTCCAACAGATGGGGATTCAGTACACAACAGCAGGAAAGGCGGGATTTATTACCGCATTTTATATTGTGTTTGTTCCGGTTCTTGGGATATTTCTAAAGAAAGCAGCAGGTTGGAAAGTGTGGATGTCAGTATTTCTGGCACTGATAGGGCTGTATTTCTTATGTATTAAAGAAGGATTTTCAATTGGCAAGGGCGACATTATGATTTTTGCCTGTGCATTGGTTTTTGCAGTACATATTCTGGTGATTGATTATTATTCACCAAAAGTAGATGGTGTGAAAATGTCATGTATCCAGTTCTTTGTGTGTGGAATTGCATCACTGCCGTTTATGTTCCTGACAGAAACGCCGCAAATTGGAAATATATTAGATGCCCGGATGCCGATTTTATATGCGGGAGTCATGTCCTGTGGGGTGGCATATACATTACAAATCCTCGGACAGAAGCATGCGAATCCGGCGATTGCATCACTGCTTTTAAGTATGGAATCTTGTTTTTCTGTACTTTCCGGCTGGATAATATTAGGAGAAACACTGTCAGCGAGAGAAGGAATAGGCTGTGTGTTGATGTTTGTGGCAATTATACTTGCACAGCTTCCGGACAAGAGAGAAAAATTAAAAAATGGGCAGGCATAAAAGGATTATGTAAATACAAAAGACAGGAGAGAGAAAATGAGATTCGTAATTCAGAGAGTGTTAGAAAGTGAAGTAAAGGTAGATGGAGAGAGCCTTGGGAAAATTGGAAAAGGATTTATGGTTTTGATTGGAGTCAGCAATGATGATACAAAAGAAGTGGCTGACAAGATGGTAAAGAAAATGTTAGGACTTCGTATTTTTGAAGATGAACAGGGAAAAACCAATCTGTCACTGGATGCAGTAGGAGGAGAACTTCTTCTCATCTCTCAGTTTACATTATATGCAAACTGCAAGAGAGGAAACCGGCCAAGCTTCATCGAAGCCGGAGCACCGGATATGGCCTCGGAAATGTATGAATACATTATTGAAAAATGCAAGGAACAGGTAGAGGTTGTAGAAAGAGGAAGATTCGGAGCGGATATGAAAGTCAGTCTTATTAATGACGGACCATTTACAATCGTGTTAGATTCTGAAACTTTATAAGATTTAATCCTTAAATGGCAACAGGGCCGGGATGCAGTACATTTGTAATTATGTATTGTGTTCCGGTCCTGTTAATATATCAGCTGGGAGATGAATCCTGGATATGATCCCATCATGGATAATTATAAAAAAATAATAAATCCTATTGACATTTACATTCAAAGTGATTATCCTAACCGCTAGGCGTTTAATAATTAGTCGTCTAATTATTAAAAAATGAATTGATTTTACAAAAAAGTTCAAAACAAATAAAAAGAACTTTGAATTGGGAGGTGAGAAAACTGTGAATGATAAATGGATGGAATCTGGATTTATGTTGATTCAGCAGGTGGCGCATCTTGCTAAATACCAGACTTTGAAAGAGATGGAATCCTGCGGATTAAAACCAAATCAGGCAGGAATATTGGTTGTGTTGCGAAGTGAAGGCGGATTATCCCAAAAAGAGCTTGCTAAGCGCATGGGAGTGACGCCACCGTCTATGACAGCGGCGCTGAAAAAAATGGAAAAACAAGGATATGTTCTGCGGGAGCAGGATGAGAAAGACCAGCGGATTACGAGGATTCGAATATCTGATCAGGGAATTGAGTGTCTGAATGGATTTCAGCATATGATGAGAAATCTGGAGAAAAGGCTGTATGAAGGTATTTCTGCAGAAGAACGGCAGGAAATGAAGGAGACGCTTTTAAAAATGAGAGAAAATGTGCTCAGGTACAAAGAGTTTCAAGGAATGGATATGTGTGAGATCATGGAGAAGACCAGACCGCCGAAAATGCCGGAAAAATCGATTTAATAGAAAAGAAAAATTTCATTTATTATAGTAATAACGAGAAAGGATAAGACAGCTTATGAGAAAATTATTTCAGTTTTTAAAGCCATATGCACCACGGGTACTTCTGATATTATGTGTCCTTGTCGTGCAGGCTTACTGTGATCTGTCTCTGCCGACCTATACTTCGAATATTGTAAATGTAGGAATTCAGCAGAGCGGTATCGATGAGGAAATTCCGGAGAATATTTCTGAAGAAGAAATGAACCGGCTGCTATTGTTTGTGTCGGAGGGCGACAGGCAGGATATTCAGGATGCATATGAAAAAAGTAGTGAAAGCTTTGATTACGATGGAGAAGTGCTGACACTGAAAGATTCAGTGAAATCAGATAATGAAAAGCTTGATGCACTTACAGAAGAGATGAAACTTCCGATGATGCTGACTGCCGGATTTGAGAATGGCAGTGATACAACAAAGCAGATGGAAGGGCAGTTAAAAGAGCAGATGAGCCAGGTGCCGGGAATCGAGAAGATGTCTGTGTTTGACATATTTGGCATGATGGATGATACGCAGAGAGCAGCAATTGTTGATAAGATTACGGAGCAGATGGATAAGATGCCGGATTCGATTCTGGATCAGGCAGCAATTTCTTATGTGAAATCCACGTACGAACAGATTGGTCTGGATACCGGACATATGAGTACGGTGTATATTTTAAAAACAGGTGCAAAGATGCTGGGACTTGCAGCACTTGGCATGGCAGCAAGTATTCTTGCCTGTCTTATGGCATCAAGAGTTGGAGCTAAGGTCGGACGTGGACTCAGACGTGATACCTTCCGCAAAGTCATTGGATTTTCTAACGCAGAGTTTGACAAATTCTCGACCGCATCATTAATTACAAGAAGTACCAATGATATTCAGCAGATTCAGTTTCTGACAGTCATGATTCTTCGTATTGTGCTGTATGCGCCGGTTATGGCAATCGGAGGAATTTTGAAAGTATCTAAGACAAATGTGGATATGTTTTGGATCATAGGCCTGGCAGTGTTGCTTATTGTCATGGTTGTGGCAGTGCTTTTCATTGTAGTTATGCCGAAATTCAAAATCGTACAGAACATGGTAGATAAACTGAATCTGGTCAGCCGAGAGATTCTGACCGGACTTCCGGTTATCCGTGCGTTCCATACAGAGAAACATGAGGAAGAACGTTTTGACGAGGCAAATAAAGACCTGACAAAACTGAACTTATTTGTCAACCGTGCCATGACATTTATGATGCCGACTATGATGCTTGTGATGAACGGGATTACCGTTCTGATTGTGTGGGTCGGTGGACACAGTATTAATGACGGAGCAATGCAGGTCGGAGATATGATGGCATTTATCCAGTATGCAATGCAAATTATTATGTCATTCCTTATGATCTGTATGATTTCGGTTATGCTTCCAAGAGCAGCAGTTTCTGCAGAGCGTGTGGATGAAGTCTTGAAGAGCGAGCCAAAAATCCATGATCCAAAGGAGCCAAAGACACTTCCTAAAAACGGCAAAGGCGAAGTTGCATTTGAACATGTATCCTTCCACTATCCGGGAGCAGAAGAAGATGTACTGCATGACATTACATTTACCGCAAAACCGGGAGAAACGACAGCATTTATCGGAAGTACCGGATGTGGTAAATCTACACTGGTCAACCTGATTCCGCGATTCTATGATGTGACAGAAGGAAAGATTACGATTGACGGACAGGATGTAAGAAATCTGACACAGCATGAACTTCGTGATAAACTGGGATATGTTCCACAGAAGGGAGTGCTGTTCTCAGGAAATATTGCTTCTAATATTATGTTCGGTAATCCGGCTGGAAGTGAGCAGGAGATGACAGAGGCGGCTCAGATTGCACAGGCTGTCGAATTTATCGACACGAAGCCGGAACGCTACAAGAGCCCGATCTCACAGGGAGGTGCCAATGTTTCCGGTGGACAAAAGCAGAGACTTTCCATAGCGAGAGCCATAGCAAAACACCCGGATGTATACATTTTTGATGACAGCTTTTCTGCACTGGATTACAAGACAGATACAGTTCTAAGAAGCGCATTAAAAGAAAAGACAACAGACAGTGTTGTTCTGATCGTGGCCCAAAGAATCAGTACAATTCTTCATGCAGAGCAGATCATTGTTTTGGATGACGGTAAGATCGTTGGAAAAGGAACGCATGAAGAGCTTCTGAAAACTTGTGATACCTACTATCAGATTGCAGCGTCCCAGTTGTCGGAGAGTGAATTAAAAGAAGCAATGAAGGAGGAAGACTAATATGCCAAGAGGACGTATGGGTGGCAGACACGGTATGAGCACCGAAAAAGCCAAAGATTTTAAAGGTACCATGAAGAAGCTTATGGGATATCTTACACAGTATAAGATAGGTCTTCTCCTTGTAGTGATATTTGCAATAGGAAGTACTATATTTAATATTGCAGGACCGAAGATCCTTGGAAAAGCAACAACAGAACTATTTCATGGACTGATAAGTAAAGTTTCCGGTGGAAGTGGAATTGATTTTGATAAGATCGCAAAGATTCTCATCGGACTGATGTGCCTGTATGTGTGCAGTGCATTGTTCTCATTTATCCAGGGATACATTATGACAGGAGTTTCCCAGAAACTGACTTACAGAATGAGAAAAGAGATTTCGGAAAAGATTGACAGACTTCCGATGGGATATTTTGACAAGATGACACATGGTGAGATTCTTTCACGAATTACAAATGATGTGGATACTTTAAGTCAGAGTCTGAACCAAAGTGCGACACAGGTTATTACTTCTGTTGCGACAATCATTGGAGTACTGGTCATGATGCTCAGCATCAGTCCGCTTATGACAGTGATCGCAATTTTAATCCTTCCACTTTCCATGGGGCTGATCGGAATGATCGTGAAGCGTTCCCAGAGATATTTCAAGGAACAGCAGGAGTATCTTGGATATGTTAATGGACAGGTAGAAGAGGTCTATGGCGGACATAATATTGTAAAGGCATTTAATAAAGAAGACGATGTCATAGATGAATTTGACAGAGATAATGACAGACTGTATCGTTCTGCATGGAAATCACAGTTCTTATCCGGAATGATGATGCCGATCATGCAGTTCGTTGGAAACCTAGGCTATGTTGCAGTTGTAATTCTTGGTGGTTATCTGGCAATTAAGAAGACTATTGAAGTCGGAGATATCCAGTCATTTATCCAGTATGTGAGAAATTTTACACAGCCGATCCAGCAGGTGGCACAGGTGGCAAATATGCTCCAGTCTACAGCAGCCGCTTCTGAGAGAGTGTTTGAGTTCTTAGAAGAGCCGGAAGAAGAGGCAGCACCAGAAAATCCGGTTGTATTAAAGAATCCAGAAGGAGCTGTAGAATTTGAACATGTTCATTTTGGCTACAATCCGGAGCATACAATTATTCATGATTTCAGTGTAAAAGTAGAACCTGGACAGAAAATTGCAATTGTAGGACCGACTGGAGCCGGCAAGACAACGATGGTAAAATTATTGATGCGTTTTTATGATGTGTCAGGTGGTTCCATCAAGGTAGATGGACATGATATCCGCGAGTTTGACAGAGGAGAATTGCGTCGTATGTTTGGTATGGTACTTCAGGATACATGGCTGTTCAAAGGAAGTATTGAAGACAATATCCGTTATGGCAAATTGGATGCTACACATGAAGATGTGGTGAAAGCAGCGGATGCAGCTTATGCACACCGGTTTATCCAGACTCTGCCAGGTGGATATGGTATGGAGCTGAATGAAGAGGCAAGTAACGTATCCCAGGGACAGAAACAGCTTCTGACGATTGCAAGAGCGATTCTTGCAGATCCAAAGATTTTGATCTTAGATGAGGCTACAAGTTCGGTCGATACACGTACTGAGGTGCGTATTCAGAAAGCAATGGATAACCTGATGAAAGGGCGCACAAGCTTTATTATCGCGCACCGTCTGTCTACGATTCGTGACGCAGATTTGATCCTGGTCATGAAAGAGGGAGATATCGTGGAGATGGGCAGACATGAAGAACTACTTGCGAAAAATGGATTCTATGCGGATCTGTATAATTCACAGTTTGAACAGACTGCTTAAAAAGGAATTTTGAAACATGAATGTGGAGCCGGGAAGGCTGTCAGATTAAGGGCAGTTTCCTGGCTTCATTTAAAGATGTTGGGGTCAAAAGCCCCCAACTATGATACCTACGGATTGTTCCGTGCTTTGCACTCCCACAATCCTCCCAATTATTCGCATATCGTGGGATTGTCATCCCACTTTTAGGCTCATATTGGGGCGGATCCCAAGGTCTTTCATCCACTTATGAGCGAGCTCATGTGGATGAAAGACCTTTTGACCCTGGCATCATTTAAATTAAGTATTTTATAAGATTTCTATGGTTGTGCGAAGGACGGATTCTATAGTATAATGTAAATTCGTAAGGAGCTAAAGAGAAATGTTAGAAGAAAAACCAGAATATAAAAAACGAAAAAAATATACGAAAAGACGTCAGCAAGTTATCAGACAGTTATTCTTTACAGGAGTGGCAGTCGTTGTTGTTATCATCGGTTGTGCAACATGGGCATTAAAGTCTGATAATATGGCAAGAAAGACTGATATACAGGCAAAGACATCTCAGACCGGCAGAAAAGCGGATGCAGCAAAGACATCGGTTGAGAATGGGGTACAGGCGAACAGTGAAGCTGTGAAAGAGAAGACAGATGATAAGGATACATCAGATACGACTAAGAAGACAGAGACGGCAGAGGAGCGAATTGCAAGGGTAAGACAGGAAGCAGTTACGGCAGGATACCCGGAGAAGGTCATTGAACTTCTGGATAAGAATCCGGAGACGGTACAGTTTGTGGAAGATTATGGAAAGAAGAAAGATCAGGCACCGGCTGCAACTGTGGAAGCAGAAGATGGTTATTCCGGTATGTTTCCGGAGATTCTCCAATGGGATGAAAGATGGGGATATTCTCCATACGGAACGAGCATTATTGCAGTAAGCGGCTGCGGTCCAACTTGTGTTTCTATGCTGGTCGTAGGGCTTACCGGAGATAAGACAGTGACTCCTTCAGTAGTTGCTGATTACGCAACACAGAACCATTATGTAGATGAGAATAATGATACGACCTGGGCATTTATGACATCAGGCGTGGAACATTGGGGACTGACGTGCCGTGAGAGTAATGGGAATGAGAGCGAGATCGCAAAAGAACTGGAGGCAGGGCACCCGGTCATCTGCAGTATGCGTCCGGGAGACTTTACAGATATCGGACATTTTATCATATTGACATCTTATAATAATGGAAATGTCACGATCTGTGATCCATTCAGCCTTGAAAATTCCAAGAAAAGCTGGAATTATTCCCAGATCAGTTCCCAGATCAAAGCAGTTTGGGTATATTCAAAATAATTCATAAAAATTCATAAAAATTCATAAAAATACAGCCTCTAAATAAAAGTAGAGGTTGTATTTTTTTAGAAAATGGGTTACAATTGTTTAAATGTATACAATAACACAATATAAAAAGACATCCCAAAGATACGGGAGGGCGCAAGGAGGGACCCTGGAATGAGTAATAATGAGGTCATGAAATTAGAAGAAGATAAAGATTTAAAAGGAGAATTTAAGGAGCTTTGCAAAGCCCTTCGTAATAATCATAGAATTAATCCCAATCTTTATGTAGAATATGATGTAAAGCGTGGACTGCGTGATTCAGCTGGAAAAGGAGTCCTGACAGGACTGACTGAAGTTTCAGATGTAACAGGATATAATCTGATCAACGGACGTAATATTCCGGCAGAGGGACGTCTTTATTATCAGGGAATTAATGTTAATGATATTGTAGACAGTCTGAAAGACAGAAAATTTGGATTTGAGGAAACTGTATATCTGTTGATGTTCGGACATTTACCAAATAAGACAGAACTGGAACATTTCCTGGATGTGATGTTTGAATTACAGGAGCTGTCCGGACGATTTGTCCGTGATGTTGTTATGAAAGCTTCTAATGAGAATATTATGAATGCGATGCAGCGTTGTGTATTGACACTGTATTCTTATGATGAGAATCCGGACGATATTTCGCCGGAAAATGTACTTCGTCAGGCACTTGAGCTGATTGCAAAACTGCCACTTATTGCCGTATATTCTTATCATTCATATAGACATTTCCGTAAAGATGAGATGCTCTTTATCCGTAACCCGGAGAAGGGATTGTCATTGGCAGAGAATATCCTTCTGATGCTCAGACCAAAGGGAGAATATACAGAACTTGAGGCAAAGGTACTGGATATTGCGCTTGTACTTCACGCAGAGCATGGCGGTGGTAACAATTCCACGTTTACAACGCATGTAGTAACATCTTCAGGAACAGATACTTACTCTTCAGTAGCAGCTTCTATCGGTTCTCTGAAAGGACCTAGACATGGTGGTGCGAATCTGAAAGTTCAGAATATGTTTGATGATATTAAAGCTCATGTGAAAAACTGGGGAAATGAAGAAGAAGTGGGTGCTTATTTACACAAGATTTTGAATAAAGAAGCATTTGACCATTCCGGACTGATCTATGGTATGGGACATGCGGTTTATACATTGTCTGATCCAAGAGAGGTAATCTTGAAGAGATTTGCCAAAGCTCTTGCAGAAGAAAAAGGACGGATGAAAGAGTTTGCTCTCTATGAGCTGGTAGAGAGTCTTGCAGGTAAGATGATCAAAGAGCAGAGAAATCTTCAGAAAAATGTCTGCGCAAATGTAGACTTTTACAGTGGATTTGTGTATTCTATGCTTGGTATTCCACAAGAACTCTTTACGCCAATTTTTGCAATTGCCAGAATGCCGGGATGGAGCGCACACCGACTGGAAGAGTTGACAAATGCGAACAAAATTATCCGTCCGGCTTACAAATATGTGGGACATCATACAGAATTTGAGACAATGGAAGAGCGCAGCGCAGAGAAGATTACAGATGAAGATGTAAAAGAAGAGCCGGAAAAGTGTAAGAAAGAAGAAAAAGGGAAAAAATAAAAAACATATAGATACAGGAGCATGGAATATGGAAGAGAAGCAGGAAAAGAGCAGAATAGACAGACAGTTTGATTTTATCCGGGAGATTGATAAGGAAAAGTTTATTACAAGACAGACTTTTTTATCAGATGCAAAGCGGCGTGAAAACGATGCGGAGCATGCATGGCATATGGCGGTCATGACGTTGCTTTTAAGTGAGTATGCCAATGAGGAGATTGATGTTCTTCGGGTTCTCAGTATGCTTCTTATCCATGATCTTGTAGAGATTGATGCCGGAGATACTTATGCATATGATGAGGAAGGAAAGCAAACTCAGAGAGTACGGGAAGTAAAGGCAGCAGACCGGATCTACGGAATCCTGCCGGAAGATCAGGGGGAAAAGCTTCGTGAACTTTGGGAAGAATTCGAGGAGGCTCAAACGCCAGAAGCTAAGTTCGCCCACGTGATGGATAATGTTCAGCCGGCGATGTTGAATGATTACACAGAAGGAAAAGACTGGATTGCCAAGGGTGTGCGGTTAAGCCAGATACTGGAACGCAATGCACATACAGCAGAAGGTTCACAAAAACTGTGGGATTATGCATACACAAACTTTATTGAGCCAAATGTAAAAACCGGTAAGATTAAAGATGATACAAAGTAGATAGATTAGAATATAAACGATTATAAATGCCATACAGACTGACAGATATCCGAAATCAGGATATTTATAGTCTGTATGGCATTCTTGTTTATCATTTTGAAAGCCGCTGATAGAACTGCTCATAAAAATCCACATCTTCTATGTAGGGGAGAAGATAAAAAGTCTGAAGTATCTGAATACTGAGTGCCTTTATCTTTTCACTGTCTTCGGATGTCATAGCATAGTTTTGTAACGGTTTGAGATAGTAGTGCCAATCGGATACGAATTTTTCGTGCCTTGAAAAATCTGGCTCATCAATCCATTTACGGACTTTAATCTTTGCCTTGCCGGGTTTTGGACATTCGTGAGTCTGGAGAAAATATGAAAAAGAATTATTTTCATAGTAACGCCCCAGTGGAAAGAGCCGGCAGAATCCCGGACGGAAAGGGTGTATGCTGCAGCGGCCATTTTTATTCAAATACGTGCAGGAATCGGTATTTCCATTCATTTTAAGGTGAGGCAGGATCAGTCCGTCTACGACACCAAGTTCCAGGGAAGAAGCAAGAAGAGCCGCAGGCGTGGTCTTAAGACCCGTGTATAACCGGTACATATCATACGGGTCCAGAACAATAGAATCTCCCATACCCTGACAGCAGGAAGAACACCCCTGACATCCCATACAATCAGCTTTTACCATATCGTTGGCAGTATATAGTCTACCGTCTGAAATTTCATTTAAATCAATATCTCTTAACATATTTAAGTCCTCGTTATTTTATTATCACAGGCATTCATGAAATTAAAACCGCCTGGATTTATTATAATAAAAATATTGAGATAATGTAAAGGAAAAACAGTGTTTTTGTACCTTTCGAAAGGAAATGTATGGACTTTAAAAATTTACTGTGTTAAAATGTAACAGTGATGAGATATGAAAACAAAGGAGTGTAAATATATATGAGCAAGAAGATCAGAACGGAGGCGGTTGACTATCTTTTTAGCGCCATCTTAAGTCTGGAGAATAAGGAAGAATGTTATACATTTTTTGAAGATATCTGTACGATCAATGAACTGTTATCGTTGTCTCAGAGATTTGAAGTTGCAAAGATGTTAAGAGAGCACAAGACTTATCTGGAGATTGCAGATAAGACAGGAGCTTCTACAGCAACGATCAGCCGTGTGAATCGTTCATTAAACTATGGCAATGATGGATATGATATGGTATTCGAACGAATTGGCATGGGAAACGAAGAAGAAAATAAATAAGAAGAAAAAATTCAGATAGAATAATGAGAATGATATCAGGGACTGTTTCGGAAAAGAAACAGTCCCTTTGTTTAAGTGAGAATTATTTCTCTACATATTTTCTGGAAAGAGCGTAAGATCCGATCCATCCAACTAATGTTACGATAGTCAGGATAAACAGAAGAATCCAGGCACTTGTGTATGCTCCTGTTCCGTCATAAATCGCAGCAACCATAAGAGAACCGCATGTCAGACCAACCTGAGTAAAGCTGTTTGCAATACCATAAGCCTGTCCATATTTCTTTGTACCAAATACAGCAGCTGTTACAAGTGGTGGAGTTACAGTTCCTATGGCATCTCCAAGTCCGAAGAGGACTGCCATAATATAAAGCATTGTTACATTGCTTCCCATTAACATGAAGATGAAAGATACTGCGAATGCAACACATCCACATACAGTACTGACAACAACACCGAAACGGTCATTTAACCATCCAAGTACGATCTTGCCAAAGATACCAACCATTGAGTAGATGGAAATAATTGCAGCCTGAATTGCCGGTCCGTGCATTTCTTCAATTGCCGGTGGGAATTGTCCCAGAGAACCGGAGTTAATAAGACCGTTGCAAAGCATACCGATCAGCATTAACCAGAAGAAGAATTTTGGCCAGCACTGCTGAACTTCTAAAGAAAGATCGGACTCTTTTTTATCAGAAGATTTATCAGCAGTTTTTGTATCGGCTTCGTCACTTCCGTATGGTTTCAGTCCCATATCCTCAGGACGTTTACGAAGGATGAAGAAAGCAGCTGGAAGAGCGATTACAAGTACGATCAGAGCCATGATCTGGTATGTATGTCTCCAGCCATATTTTTCAAGTAACATAGTTACGATCGGACTGAAGATTGTACCGCCAACTCCGATACCAGCCATTGCAATACTCATTGCAAGACCACGTTTTTTAGCAAACCAGTTTGTGATCATCATACTTACTGGGATCAGTGCAGAATTTAACCAGAATACTCCAATGAATACAGAGGAGATATACAGGTGAATTGCATTCTGAGCCAGTGAGTAAGAGGCGTAAGAGAGTGCGAATCCGATAATGCTGATGCATTGGATTTTACGCATATCGCCTTTTGCAAGTCTGGAAGAAACCATAGGGGAAATAAAAATTCCCAGTCCTTGAAGGATTGTATTTGCAAGAGTAAATCCGCTTCTTGAAAGACCAAGTTCTTCTGTTACCTGAATGAGGAATTTGTTACTAAGTGCCATGATTGGAGGTACCATTGTACATGTGATGAGAAGACATCCAATTACAATGTACCAGCCATAGTGTATTTTCTTCTTTTCCATAGTCTTATTCTCCTTGTTTGTTTAACCAGTTGAATGCACAGGTTGCGTGTACAGCAGCTCCGTACGGAAGAGCATCTTCATTGAAGAGGACTCCTGGGTTGTGGTGCTGTACCGGACATCCGTCTACCTTTGCGTCTATCATGAAGTAAGTTGTTGGCACATGCTCAGAAATAAAAGCAAAGTCATCGGAAGGTGTTACCATATAATTAGTTTTTCCGATGATTCCCGGTTCAATTTCAGAAGCATAACCGGCTAATTCCTTTGTCATCTCAGGATCGGAGTATGTAGAAGGAACATCGGAAAGTACTTCATAGTCAACGGTTGCTCCAAAAGCTTTTCCCTCATACTCGCAGATTTCATGCATTCTGCTGACTAGTTTCTCGCGAAGCTCTTTGTTGTAAGTACGAAGAGTTCCCATCAGAACAGCCTCGCCTGGGACAATATTCGGTGTTGCTCCTGCGTTAAATGCGCCAAATGTCAGGATTGCACGCTCAGCAGATGGTGTCTCACGTGCGATCAGGTTCTGAAAAGCACTGTAAATGTGAAGACCAACATTAATTGGATCGATACCAAGTTCCGGCATTGCTCCATGACAGCCATTTCCATGAACGGTAATCTTGAATCCGTCACAGGAAGAGGTCATATAACCAAGTCCGTAATTCAAGGCTGGTTTGGAAGAATCCAGCATAACATGCATGCCGACAGCAGCATCAACTTTTGGATTTTCCAGGATTCCGGCAGCAATCAGCTTTTTGGATCCTGCAAATGTCTCCTCAGCCGGCTGGAACATAAGTTTTACACTTCCACACAATTCATTGCGGTGTTCATATAGCATCTGGGCTGCACATAACAGCATTGCTGTGTGAAAATCATGTCCACAGTTGTGTGCTGCATCGGTTTCAGTTTTAAATGGAAGATCGTTGTTCTCCGGCATTGGAAGAGCATCCATATCTGCACGAAGAAGAAGAACCTTTCCCGGCTTTGCGCCCTCAATCAGAGCAGTCACACCGGAAGGACAGATTTCAGTTGGAGTCAGTCCGATTTCACGGAGACGCTCCATGACGTATCTGGTTGTGTTTGGCAGATCCTCGCCAGCTTCTGCATGCTGATGAAGATAACGTCTGTCTGTCTGCAATTGAGACTCAAGCTCTTTTGCACGCTTCAAAAATTGATTCATTATAATTCCTCCTTTTAAATTAAAGACAATATAAAGACGTGTCTATATTATAGAAAAATGTTAAAATAAAGTCAATATATATTGATAAAATGTATGTATTGTACAAAAAACTATTGCCTATATTGCACAAAAAGCAGTGATTTTAATTAGGAATAATTAATAAGAAATGTACGAATATAAGAAGTGTGAAAAGGGCAGTTAGCCATATCAGAAAAAGTGTGGTATCATATTATGGAACAAAGCAGAAGGAGGTCGGAATGTGGGGAAAAAGATAGCAATTATCGCGACCGATTTTTTGGAACAATTCATAAAGGATATGATTACTGAGTTGGATATGGGGTTTCAGTATCACATCTTTACATATGAAAAATTCGAAGATATTAAGGATATTTATAAAAAAATCGGACCGGAATATGATGGGATTTTAGCAAGCGGAAGTTTTCCGGCACATATGATTCATCTTTACTATCCGGAAGAGAAGCGTCCGATTGGATGTTTTAACACCGATGACACAGCCATGTATCGTCTGCTACTGAAGCTTTTGCAGCAGAATCGAAAGCTTGATTTTAGAAGAGTATATGCAGATATCATGGAATTGTTTGGCGGTAATCTGACGGCATTTGTAGAAGGACGGGAGACAATGCCGGATCTTACCATTCTTTCTAATGAGACATTTACATTGGAAAGGATGCAGAAACTGGAAGAAGAACAGTATGAGAAACATCTGAATCTGTGGAAAGAAGGAAAGACAGATCTTTCAATTACACGTTTTTCAAGCATTGTAAAGAGATTAAAAGAGCAAGGAGTCAATGTATATTTTCCTTATCCGGGACAACGGTATGTACAAAATGTCTGTGAGAGACTGCTCAGTGATATTGAAAAACGGGAACTGGAAGAACGCCAGCCATGTGTCATTGTAGTTCGTCTGTTAGGACAGGAGAATTCAGTTAGTTATTTGCGAGAGCTGGATTCTAATTACATTCGGTTGGAAAGCATGATGATGGAAATGTTTGGAAATGGTATCACAGAATTTTCACTTCACAGATATCATTATGGAATGGAGATTCTTGCAACCAAAAAAGATGTTCTTAAAATAACGGAGGATCTGTCAAGAGATGGATTGTTCGCAGAACTTAAGAAACGAAAGACCGGCTGGAACTTTTGTATTGGCTATGGTTTTGGAGCAGGAATCGCCCAGGCAAGATTGAATGCGTTGAATGCATGCCATGAGGCAGAACTAAAAAAGAATACGAGCTATGTAGTAACAGAAAAGGAAGAACTGATCGGCCCTCTTGGAGTGGAGGCAACTGAGACATTTATGGTTGATAATCAGTCTTACCGGGATATTAAGTCAAAACTATCACCGATCACGGTCAGCAAAGTTATGTCTGCCTTGGAGGCATCTGCAGAAAAAGAGATTACAGCACAGGAACTTGCGTTCAGGTTAGGA
Source organism: Dorea sp. 210702-DFI.3.125 (assembly GCF_020560945.1). Taxonomy (NCBI): domain Bacteria; kingdom Bacillati; phylum Bacillota; class Clostridia; order Lachnospirales; family Lachnospiraceae; genus Dorea; species Dorea sp. 210702-DFI.3.125. The sequence goes on along the minus strand of NZ_JAJCNF010000032.1, from coordinate 14,322 downwards.
GTTACAAAAAGAAGTGCGAACCGTTTTCTGTCAACATTAGAGCGTGAAGAAATATTGAAAGTTGCATACAAAAAGAGAACTACTTCCAGAGGAAGACCGGAGAGTGTATTTGTGCGAAAAGAAAAGTAGCCGATGATGGCTACTTTTTTTTGTGTACTGGTTCTGGTAATTCATCAATAATCCTTTCAATCAGAGCTTTCTTTGCATATACATCAAAGCTAAGAGAAGAAATTAGAGAAAATAACTGCAGATATTCCTGGTCACTGTCAGAGAGACCTTCCATATCTTTGAAAGTATTCTGAGAAGTCTCGTATGCTTCGCGGACTTCATCTTTTAAGTTCTGAATCTGGCTCTTTGCTGTGTCGCAGACTTCTTCGTAGATAGATGCAACATCGACAGCACTGTCTGTATCAAAATACTTTTCCGTAATTGGAGTAAGAATCGTCTCAATATCCTTGATGGACAGGATCGTTTTAAAATAATAGATAAAAATCATGACAACCACATGTTCTTTGGAATACTTCTTCTTAACCGGTGGTGGGAGAAGGTTGTTCTTTGCATAATTATTGATCATTGTTTTTGTCAGAATCTTATCATCATCGTACCGCTTACTGGAGCTTAACTGTTCGTCCATAAAGCTGGTCACCTGATCCATATATAATTCAATATTCGGTATATCCTCAGAGCGTACATAATCCATATTGGAAATACCTTCTAACATGCTGTCCAGTAGTTCATCCATATTAATCTTCATAATTGTCACCTCAATATAGATATTATATAGTAATAAAAACTATATGACAAGCAAAAAATAAAATGTTCACATTCAATTTATATCAGTAAGTGAAGATAGAAGAATCAAAAGGGACAGCATCTGAAAAAGGTGCTGTCCCTTTTGATTTTAGCAAAATCTTAACATATGTATGTGATATAATAGGAGCACCTAAAGAGATGTATTGTGCTATCAATTTGGCGGTGGAATGGAGAACATCTATATGAAAATTTTGAAAAATATAATTATTACGGCTGCAATGTTGGCAGCAGCGACAGCTATATGTTTTATTTTGCGGCCGCTTGTTCCGACAGACACGCATGTGCCGCTTATTTATGTGTTGGCAGTACTTTGTGTATCCAGACTTACAGAAGGATATTTTTATGGAGTGCTGGCATCTATGGTGGCAGTTGTGGGAGTCAATTATATATTTACCTATCCATATTTCCAAGTGGATTTTACTGTGACCGGCTATCCGCTTACATTTATTGTAATGTTGACAGTATCTATTTCAGTAAGTGCATTGATGACTCAGATCAAGATGCAGGAGCATGTGCGGTTAAAGGCAGAAAAAGAGAGGATGAGAGCAAATCTTCTAAGAGCAGTGTCTCACGATATCCGGACGCCTCTTACTTCTATAGAAGGAGCAGCGGCTGGAATTATAGATAATAAAGATGTTTTGACAGAGGAGCAGAAAGAAGAGCTGCTTTTGAACATCAAAGAAGAGGCACAGTGGATGGTACGGATGGTGGAGAACCTGTTATCCATTACCCGGATGAATGATGAAGGAACAAGACTTACGACACACGAAGAACTGGCAGAAGAGATTGTCAGCAGTGCAGTTGTAAAGTTTTCAAAGCGTTTCCCGGACATAAAAGTCGAGGTGGATATTCCAGAAGAAGTTGTTATTGTTCCGATGGATCCAATCCTGATCCGGCAAGTCATTGTGAATATTATGGAAAATGCTGTGATACATGGAGGAACGACGACGCAGGTGAAGGTAACCATATCTGCGAATGAAACAGAAGCTATATTTTCTATTGAAGATAATGGGAAAGGAATTGATGGAAAGATTCTGCCAATGTTATTTACAGGTCAGATCAGCCACCGGGAAGGTGAGACGTACGATAATAAACGGAGTATGGGAATCGGACTTTCGGTATGTAAAAGTATTATAGATGCGCACAGGGGAAAAGTCTGGGCAGAGAATAAGATAGATGGCGGAGCAAAGATTTCATTTACATTACCGCTTGAGGAGGAAGAACAGAATGGAGATTAAAGACCGTGTATTAATAGTAGAAGATGATAAAAATATTCGAAAGTTTATACAGACGATCCTGGAGGCCAATGATTATGATGTGATCGCGACTGAGACAGGAAAGGAAGCATATAGTCTGATCACTTCCAGATGTCCAGATGTGGTGATCTTGGATCTGGGACTTCCAGATATGGACGGAATGAAGATTTTAAAAGAAGTCCGTGCGTGGTCCAATATGCCGATTATTGTAGTTTCTGCCAGAGATCATGAAAAAGATAAGGTAGAAGCGCTCGATATGGGAGCTGATGATTACATAACAAAACCATTTGGAACATCAGAACTTCTTGCAAGGATCCGGGCTGCGATCCGACATTTCCGGGGAACAAGCAAGAATCAGGGAGAGAGGCAGAAAGTCACATTTTTAAATGGAAAATTGGTGATAGATTATGATAAACACCGGGTCTATGTGGAGGAACAAGACGCAGGACTGACCCAGAATGAGTTCCGGTTATTAAGTCTCCTTGGAAAATATGCAGGCAAGGTTCTGACATATGATTACATGATGAAAGAAATCTGGGGACCAAACATGAAGGGGGATAACCGTATCCTGCGTGTGAATATGGCGAATATCCGTAGAAAAATCGAAAAAAATCCCGGTCAGCCACAGTTTATATTTACAGAAGTCGGAGTGGGATACCGTATTATAGAAACAGATTCTTAATCAGCGATAGCGCTTGTTCAACACAGGAACAATAGCTTTTCGTCTTCATAGGTCATTGCGCTTCTTTTTTATCTTTGTTATAATATGAAAATATGCTTTGGAATATTCTTGGTTATTGGAAGACAGGAGGATTAAGGTGCGGGCAACAGTACTTTGTTATAATTTAAAAGGGACGACAAAAGGTCGGAAGATTGGATTGATTTTTGGATTTTTAGGCTACCGAGTCCGTCATGTGGAGGAAGAAGAATACTTGCTTCCGGTTGGTGAAGTTGCAGAAGGCAGAACAACGGAATCAATAAATGAAGAAGCTGGTGTTAAAGCGAAAGAAATAGAAGCTGTATTTCAAGATGAGATGCTCTTAATGTGTCCGGAAAATGAGCGTATGCTGGATCAGGCATTGCAGCGTATGAGAAAAGAAAAAGTTCAGGTTCCGTTAAAAGCCGTTTTGACAGAGATGAATAAGAACTGGACATCGGTGGCACTTCATGATGAGATCATGCGAGAGCATGAGAAGATGACAGGTGGAAAATAATAAGAAAGGAAACGAAAAGAACTTGAATATATATGATACGTTAAATGATAAACAGAAGGAAGCAGTCTTTCACACGGAAGGACCGCTTCTTATTTTAGCAGGAGCGGGATCAGGTAAGACAAGAGTCCTGACCCACAGGATTGCGTACCTGATTGAAGAAAAAGGCGTCAATCCATGGAATATTTTGGCAATTACATTCACGAACAAAGCGGCAGCAGAGATGCGGGAACGTGTGGATAATCTGGTTGGGTTCGGCTCAGAAAGTATTTGGGTGAGTACATTCCATTCTATGTGTGTGCGGATACTAAGACGCCATATTGCATTGCTTGGATATGACACGAATTTTACAATTTATGATACAGATGATCAGAAGACACTGATGAGGGATGTGTGCAAGTTGTTACAGATTGACACAAAAATCTACAAAGAGCGTATGCTGATCGGAACCATTTCTCATGCAAAAAATGAGATGTTGACTCCGGAAGAATTTCGGCTTCAGGCGGGCGGAGATTTTCATCAGAAAAAGATTGCGGATGTGTATGAAGAGTATGAAAAGCAGCTCCGAGCTAACAATGCACTGGATTTTGATGATTTGCTTTTAAAGACAGTTCAGCTATTCCAGACACAGCACGATGTGTTGGAATATTATCAGGAGAGATTCCGCTATATTATGGTAGATGAGTACCAGGATACGAACGGGGTGCAGTTTGAGTTGGTACGTCTGCTTGCTTCCAGGTATCAGAATCTGTGTGTAGTCGGAGATGATGATCAGTCTATTTATAAATTCCGTGGGGCAGATATCCGTAATATTCTGGATTTTGAGAAAGTATTTACAAAGGCAGCAGTCATTAAATTGGAGCAGAATTATCGCTCCACAGCAAATATCCTGAATGCAGCAAATGCTGTGATCAGCCACAATCACGGAAGAAAGGACAAGACGCTGTGGACAGACAATGAAGATGGTGATAAGATTGCATTTCGTCAGTTTGATACTGCATTCGATGAGGCAGAATACATAGTATCCGATATAAAAGAACATGTGGAAAAGGGCGAGTGCGACTATCAGGACAACGCCATTTTATATCGTACGAATGCACAGTCCCGTATGTTCGAGGAAAAATTTGTAACAGCAAATATTCCATATAAGATTATTGGCGGCATTAATTTCTATGCAAGACGGGAAATTAAAGATATTCTTGCATATTTAAAAACCGTAGATAATGGTCAGGATGACCTGGCGGTGCGAAGAATTATCAATGTACCAAAAAGAGGAATCGGTCTTACCAGCATTAATCGTGTGCAGGAGTATGCTGCGATGCATGAAAAAGGAATTTATGAATGTCTTAAGGGAGCTGACCTTATCCCGGATATCGGAAGAGGCGTGTCAAAGCTCGAGTCATTTGTAGCATTGATCGAGCACTTTAAAGTAGATGCAAAGGAATTGACACTTCATGAACTGATGCAGGAAATTATTGACGAAACCGGATATATCGAGAGCATTCAGGCAGAGAGTGAGATAGAGGCTCAGGCGAGAATTGAAAATATCGATGAGCTTTTAAATAAAGTCGTTGCTTATGAAGAAGTATGCGAAGAGCATGATGAACCGGTAACACTGAGTGGATTTCTTGAGGAAGTCGCTCTGGTGGCAGATATTGACAATCTGGATGAGAACAGTGATTATGTGGTGCTCATGACTTTACATAGTGCGAAAGGACTGGAATTTCCACGCGTTTATCTTGCCGGAATGGAAGACGGACTGTTTCCAAGCTATATGACAGTGACGGCCGATGATCCGGACGAACTGGAGGAAGAGCGAAGACTTTGTTATGTAGGTATTACAAGAGCCCAGAGCGAATTGACTATGACTTGTGCAAGAAGACGTATGGTCCGCGGTGAGACGCAGTATAATAAAATGTCACGTTTCTTAAAGGAAGTTCCGCTGGAACTGATATCTACGGGAAATAAACTTTCAGGAAATGGAAAAAGTCTCACAGACCACGCGGATCATGAAGAACCGGAAAGAAAAACGGACTACCAGATGGCGAGACAGGCATTTAAGACGAAAGCATTTGCAGCAGTACAGCAAGGAAAATCCTTTGGAAAGCCTGCAGGGGGAAAGCTGGAGTATGGAGTCGGTGACCGTGTACGCCATATAAAATTCGGTGAAGGTACAGTTTTGTCGATAGTCGAAGGCGGACGTGACTACGAAGTGACGGTAAATTTTGACGGGCCTGGAACGAAGAAGATGTTTGCGGCATTCGCAAAATTACAGAAGATATAAGAAATACGCAGAAGCAGAGAATTTTGTAAAGGTAATTTTATACTGACAAACTTTACAGCTTTCAAATTATACCTTCAAAGTATACTTGTAAATTTTATAAAATAAATGTGTAGTAATATTGTAAGACCAGTGTTATAATAATATACAATAATGAGACTTGCAAAGGGCAAGGGAAAGGACGAGGGATATGAGTAAAATTGATGAGCTTATTGCAACAACAAAGCTGAACGATCTGATTAACAAAAAGGAAGAAGAGAAAGCTTCCAAGACAGTTCTTTGGATACTGGCAGTGATCGGTGCTGTGGCAGCAGTTGCAGCAATCGCATATGCAGTATATTGCTTCTTTACCCCGGATTATCTGGAAGACTTTGAGGATGATTTTGACGATGATTTCGATGATGATTTCTTCAATGACGAGGATCAGGTATAGGTTCAGAACAACAAAACAAGTAAGTAAAAAGCAGGCTGAGATGCCTGCTTTTTTACAGGACGAGGTGGACGATGGATGGACAATGCTTTGCTCTGTTGATTGATGCAGATAATGTATCTGCAAAGTATATAAAGCCGATTTTAACAGAGCTTTCAAAATATGGAAATATTACGTACAAAAGAATTTATGGAGATTGGACGAATACGCAACATTCAAGCTGGAAGGATGAGCTGCTTAAGAACTCGATCACACCGATCCAGCAGTTCTCTTATACGCAGGGAAAGAATTCCACAGATTCTGCGATGATTATAGATGCGATGGATATTCTTTATGCAAAGGATGTGGATGGATTCTGCATTGTATCCAGTGACAGTGATTTCACAAGACTGGTGAGCCGATTAAGAGAGAGCGGTAAGATGGTTATTGGAATGGGCGAAAATAAGACGCCGGAGCCATTTCGAAAAGCATGTGACAAATTCACAATTCTGGAAAATCTTCTGTCAGAGAAAGGCTTGGAAGATGGAGGGGGAGAATCTCATGAAGTGCTGGGGCGTGAGAAGGTTGAAGATGCAGTTATTAAGATGATCATGGAGAATCAGGATAATAATAAACAGACCGGACTTGGCGAAGTAGGAAGCCGACTGGTCAGCCTTTATCCGGATTTTGACGTGCGAAGTTACGGATATAGCAGCCTTTCCAAATTTTTTGAGGAATTTGACAGAATACAACTTGTGAAACATGGTCATGTAGCTTGGGTTACATTAAAAGAGAACCGTGCGAGAAAAGAAGACGTAGACCAGTTTGTACGTAATTTGGTGAAAGGTGCCGGAGAAGCAGGTATGGATCTTGGTGCCATCGGAAATCGTGTGTATGATAAATACAAAGATTTCAAACTAAATGATTATGGATATTCCCAGTTCAAAAAATATGTTAAGAGCATTTCTCATATGAAGCTGGAACAGGATGGTAAACGCTGGAAAGCTCATTATAAAAAATAGATAGTCTGTAAAGGAGGACGAGAACGCTATGAAGAAGGGACAGGTATACGAAGGAGTCATCGAATCCGTAGAGTTCCCGAATAAAGGAATTGTAAATGTATCACAGGAGGACAGACGCGTCATTGTAAAAAATGGTGTGCCTGGTCAGAAGGTACGTTTTTCAGTAAATAAAGTGAAAAAAGGAAAAGCAGAAGGAAGACTTCTGGAGGTAATCGAGAAAGCGCCTCAGGAGATAGAGTCTGCCTGTCCGCATTTCGGACAGTGCGGCGGCTGCACTTATCAGAATCTGCCTTATGAAGAACAGGTAAAATTAAAGGAATCACAGGTCAAGGCAATGATGGATGAGGCAGTTGACGGCGACTATATCTGGGAAGGTGTACTGGAAAGTCCGGTAAGAAGTGAGTACCGTAATAAGATGGAGTTCTCTTTTGGTGACGAATACAAAGACGGACCGCTGGCACTTGGTATGCACAAACGAGGCAGTTTCCACGACATAGTCAATGTATGTGATTGTCAGATTGTAGACGGTGATTACAGAAAGATATTGGCCTGTACACTGGAATGTGCGAGAAAATCAGGCCTGCCATATTATCACCGCATGAGACATGATGGGTATTTCAGACATTTACTCGTGAGAAAAGCAGTGAAGACGGAAGAAATCCTCATTGATATTGTAACAGCATCAGAAGAAGGCTTTGACAGTAAACCAAAGGAATTTCTGGATAAATGGGCAGCAGCACTTCAGGCACTTGAGCTTACCGGAAAGATTGTCGGAATTCTCCATACGAAGAATGACAGTCTCGCAGATATTGTAAAAGACGAAGGAACAGAAGTACTTTTTGGTCAGGATTATTTCTATGAGGAATTACTTGGACTGAAGTTCAAAATCACACCATTTTCTTTCTTCCAGACAAATTCACTTGGAGCAGAAGTGCTTTATGAAAAAGCGAGAGAATATATCGGGGATACGAATGAAAAAGTAGTTTTTGACCTTTACAGTGGAACCGGAACAATTGCACAGATTCTGGCGCCGGTAGCGAAGAAAGTAGTCGGTGTTGAAATTGTTGAAGAAGCAGTTGAGGCAGCTAAGGTCAATGCAAAATTAAATGGACTGGACAACTGTGCTTTCTGGGCAGGAGATGTCTTAAAAGTCATCGATGAACTTGGAGAAGTACCCGATCTTATCATGCTGGATCCGCCGCGTGACGGAGTGAATCCAAAAGCCCTGATGAAGATACTAAATTTCGGGGTCGACAGACTTGTCTATATCGCATGTAAACCGACCAGCCTGGCAAGGGACCTGGAGATGATCCAGGGAAGAGGATATAAGGTAGAGAAGATTGCATGTGTGGATTTATTCCCGAACACGGTGCATGTGGAAGTCGTGTGTTGTTTACATCGGGTGAATTCGTAGAAGTCCTTAATTTCAGGCACTTTGCGAGGCATATGAGTTTCACACCAACAGGCAAACAGGGCAAGAAAAAGCAGATTATGAATGGCATCGAAGTGTCAGTAGTATTGCATCTGGTATGAGGAAATACATTCAGACAGAATTAACATTTTTTATTCAATAGCATAGAGAAAAGCCGAAAGGACGCTTGTTTTCAGAACTTCTGGAAGATGAGTGTCCTTTTCTTTTATTCAAAGGCAAAGGAGAAAATAAAAAATGGCAAAGAAGAAAGAAATGTGTTCATTAGAGAATCACGAGCCGGGTGCAGGTATTGTACTGATGAAATTGGAAGAGCTGCATAGCTTTGAAGGACACCCGTTTAAAGTAGAGAGAAATCAGGAACTGTTTGAACTGCGATGCAGTATTGAGAAGGAAGGCGTATTAGTTCCACTTCTGGTGAGAAAAAATCCACATGGTGATGGATATGAAATTATAGCCGGACACAGACGAAAAGAAGCTGCACTATGGGCAGGACTTACGGAAGTGCCGGTCATTATCCGGGAACTGGATGATGATCAGTCGGTTATAGCGATGGTGGACAGTAACCTCCAAAGAGAGAAGATACTGCCAAGCGAAAAAGCGTTTAAAAAATATCCGAATATAACTTCACAGAAATAATTATAATGGGGAGATTATTTGATATATTTGTGCTAATATTCTGTAATTCTACTGCTAGTCGATTGATTTATGCGTACTCCCATTATAATATGTGTGCAGGAGGTGGATGTATGGATCAAATTAGTAATGAAAAATTCGGTTTATTTGTAACCGAATTAAGAAAGAAAAAGAATTTAACTCAAAAGGATTTGGCTGAAAAATTATATGTATCAGATAAAACGGTCAGCAAATGGGAACGTGGAGTTTCCCATAGTTAAAGATACCACACCCAATATCACAAACTCACGCTTAAACAATATTCCTTAGTCAACCACATACAATAACAAATACAAAAAAGCTGGAAGCAGACTTAATTTTGCTCCCAGCTTTTCTTTATTGTTTTGATGAAGTCGTTCAATGATACTTGTTTTTGCTATCTGCTTACATAATGTGCATACTTGTCACTTGTGTTCTGATATATCTGTCCCTCTTATTGCCTAAACTCATATTAAGGGTGTGATATATCCAAGTGCAATAGCCTTGTTATAGGCTTCGATAGCATTTTTAGCCCCCAGCTTATCATAGATGCTTTGGATATGGTTGTAAAGTGTCCGTTCACTGATATACAGTTCTTGCGCTATTTCATGCTTTGTTTTCCCTGTTCCAATCGCCTTAATAATTTCCGCTTCACGATCTGTCAGGGGATCTAATAAAGGGGGCGTAGTGGATTTGTGACCTTTACTAATAGCTGTAAGTTTTTTTACCAGCTCATCAGCAGAAGCCGACTTGTCAATATAACTTACAGCACCTCTTTTAAGTGCCTCCTGTCTATAAACCGGCATATCATAAGAGGATAGCATAGCCACTTTTGTTTTTGGCTTTTTGTTATATATTTTTTCTATCAGGTCAATGCCAGAATTCTTTGACTGATCTCTTAGGTTAACATCCAATAATACAATGTCCCATTCGTCTACGGAAAGAATATTCCAAAACTCTGTTTCATTACTTACATAGTGACAGATTGAGATTGCGTCCCAATCTTCCAGAAGTTTGCTTAAACTCTCTCCAAATATCCTGTGGTCATCAAATAGTAATATCTTCATTTTTTCTCCCCAAAACTGCCGTTGCAGTTAAAATACCATCTTTTTCTAAATACTGAATGTTACCGCCATTCCCATTTATCAACACCGTTAAGAACAGCATACCACCTTTAGAAGAAAGAATGTTTTCAATGTCATTCGATTTCGCGCCGTCATTTTGACAGGTAATTACGAGTTTACTTTCTTCATTTAACGCGATTTCCAAATGGATAAAAGAAGCGGCAGCGTGTTTATAAACATTGTTGACAAGCTCTTTGATTATCTGCATAGTCTGTTCCAAACTGTTATCTTTTTTCAAAGCAATCCTTGCTTCGCTGTCAATGGTAAAATCTATAAATATATTTTTCTTTGGGTACAGCTTCTTAATGGCGTCAAGCATATATTCAATATGTTCCCATGAAGCATACCCCGAAAAGATATTAGACGAATAGAAATTCATCATATTTCTTATTCGCAGTTCCAAATCAGATAATATCCTTTTTGTTTCATCAATAGCTGGTGAGCGAAGCGACAGAAGATTTTTGGCACCTCCAATATCTTGAAGCACATCGTTGTGAAGTAGCATTGAAAAATCTTCCCTCTCACTTGCAATATAGTTCGTTAATTCATAATACTTTGTCAGCTCGTTGTAACGAGCTTCCATGTCGCCAAGATGAATGACAGCAAAGGCCTCAAATAAAAGCATTATAAGCTGAAAAAACACATTGACTTGCAGGGTGGACAAATCAAAGCAATAAAGTACGATTGTAAGCAAAGGAATCATGAAAACAAGGACATATCTTGCTTTCCTCTGGGCAATCGGAAGAATATTAACCTGTTTCAAATTTATATATTTATAATCAAGGAAAATTCCCACGAACATTCCAATTAACATAGTTATCGCAGGTAGAATTCGGAAATTGAAAAACGACAGTATGATAGACGCAATTCCAAACAGCAAGCGAACCATTTTTCCCCGGCTTGCGTCAGTTCTTACCAGCATTATTCCGATAATCAATGCAAAAACCAGAAATGCACCCGTGTATAAGGTGGAAAATCCATCATACATCAGCGCCGCAATAAAGGAAACAGAAAGCAGGTTCCAGCCACATTCGGATATTGTTGCTTCTCGCCGTGATGTCATTACATGAAGATAGAGCAGATTGAAATAACAAAGCAAGACGGCAATCGACAATAAGTTGATGACTCCATCATTCGCAATCCCTTTATGTATTCTATCCAATATAACCCATAAAGTCACAATACCCGCATGAAGAAACAGATACGGATAGAAGCGTTTATCCTGCATAGACCCCCCTCCTTTCAGCTAAAATTCATTATGTTAGTAATATGATGATACGATCCGTTCTTTAGTCATCAGACATAAACCACACGCAGTCAAAACTATTATACTCACTGGAGAAAATAGTAGCAACACCCACACATTATTCGTTTTCATAAATATCCCACATTTTAAGACAACCAGCAAAATATGAAGCAGTGTTGCAAAGATAGGAATACTCTTAAACCAGTTCATATTTCTAATCCAGAGAATCAAAACATTTATAAATGCCGAATACAATATGCTAAGGATCAGAAAATAGGTGCCTAATAACAAGATAAGGTTTGGCAGGCGAATGGAAATTATCAAAAGTAGAGGAAACAAAAGGATCAGCGTTCCAATCCATAGTGATAGCAGATTCTCCTTAACAATACTTGAGATTTTAATACCATTAGCAAGTTTCCATTCTATTCTCTTTGTGATTTTTTCTTGCTGCAACATATCCTTGCTTATTTCTCCGGCAAAAAAGATAAATAAGCACAGGTATCCATCAAGCATAAAATACTTTATATCAACGCCAAATACAATGTTTTCTGAAATATCCCCAAAGTTCATCAGAGAGATCATGCCGAAGATAGCTGCTACCGCACTCATAAATATAAAATTCCAGTTCAATACCCTTTTAAGGTTTAATGTTATCAAACCCATTCGCCATCCCTCCTGATGACTGTTTCGTTGCTCATGTGCCGAGCCTTAAAGAAACTTAATAGTGCAAACATCATGCAAAGTGCAACATCAACCACAATAATCAAATAGTCAATTCCTATATGATGTTGATTCACAAACTCTGTAATTCGTTCTGCCGACATCGCAATCAAATAAACCAGTGCAAAATTACCAAAGAACAGAACATTTTTGAACAGTTTTACTCGTTTTACATCCAGTACAATGGTATTCAAAGCGACAATCTCACAAAAACTAAGTACAAGAATACTAAGATAAACGCATACGATCCGCCCAAAGCTCATTGTCCAGTCGGTAAAGTAATAGCAACTCATAAAAACAAAGAACGGGATAATACCAGAAAATCGGAAAATCTGTATCGAATACTGTTTTATAATCTCTTTTACTGCAATTCCAGAAGCTGCAAAAAATTCAATTCTCCGGCTTAACTTATCCTTTGCTGTCAAATCTACAATCATAGCACCGGATTGCAGGGAGGTAAGACCAAAAATAACCGCATAGAGCATTAGGACTAAATAATCATCTCCCTTAGACTGCAAGGTGTCCATCTGCATTGCAAAGCTCATAAAAATCGCCAGAATGGCAACAATCGCAGTATCAATTAGGAGGCTTTTACTTCTGGTAAGATAGTAGCCTGCGCCTTTTCCCATGTTACTCATGCCGATTGCCCTCCTTAATAAAGATTTCTTCCAATGATTGTCCTTGCATTTCTTGAATACCCTTATCAAACAGCAATCTGCCATTTTTAATCATAGATACATCATCAGCGCACTTTTCAATCTCGCTAAGGTCATGTGAAGTGATAATAACCGTTTTTCCGTCAGCTTTTAGAGCCTCTATCAAACTACGGATTTCTACTCTGGATATGGGGTCTACACCCGATGTTGGTTCATCCATGAGCAGAATATCCCGTCCCATCATAATCACAATCAAAAGGGACAGTTTTCTTTTCATTCCTTTAGAATAAGTGCTAACACGCTTTCCTAAATGCTCGGTCAATCCTAATTGCGTACAATAGCCGTCTGAACGATCATTTATTTCAAATCCAAAGTATTTCCCAAAAATTCTCAAATTTTCAAGACCAGTCTGTTCTTCATACAGATAGTCATTTTCAAGCTCCATTGCATATTTCCCTGCAATGTTGATTGTCCCTGCATTTGGCTGGTATACCCCTGTAATCAAGCGTAGCAGTGTTGTCTTTCCAGAACCGTTCGGGCCAATAATCGCATGGATTGTATTTGCTTTTACATTCAGGCTAAAATTCTCAAACAAAACTCTGCCACCAAAACCTTTTTTTAAGTTCTTTACTTCAATCGCATTTTGAATCTCAGACATATTTTTTGCTCCTTTCATTTGGTGCTCCACCATATAGGTATAGTGTATAAAACGAAGAAGCATTTTGCATGAGTAATTACTGCAATTTCGATACTGCCATCAGGCAAATGTCACAGAAACCTCACAACGAGAAAAAAATTTAGTATTCTGTCAGTTCCACAATTACATTACTTTGCAGATACAGCCAGTCCGTAAATTCTTTCGGGCTGGCTGTTCCTGTTTTTACAGCCTTTTTTCTCTGTAAGGCTTCTTTCTTAAAGTCGGCAAAGGCAGCCTGTATTTTTTCCAGACGGTCAGCCGGAAAGCCTGCGGTATTTTTTACCCGGTTTATTTTGTTGCGCCAGTTCTGGCATTCATTTTTATAAAGCAGGTCATAGTTGTTTTCTCTTGCCCTCTCGTCAAATTCCCGCTTGTTTTGAAGCGCCTGTACTTTTCGGCACTTGTCGCTGCACAGCTCATACCGCTGGCTCTTTGCCAGAAAATATTTCCCGCAGACCTTGCACTGCCGGAAGCAAAGCCCCCAGTCATTCAGCCTGTTCAGATAATAGGTAATCAAGGGGTAGAGGGACGCATAGGCAGACACACATTCTTCTGTGCGCCGGTTGTCCGGGAACCAGAGGTCAAGCCGGGTATCTTCTGACGGTGCGCCTTTGAAATAAAGGCTGCCAGTTTGAAAATGTTTCGGTTTTCCTGTTTCTCTGTCAAAGATCATGGTTTCGTTATGGAATACCCCGGTCAGGCTGCTCATTTTATCCATGAAGCGGTCACAGGCAGCGTTACGGTCACGAGGTTCTCTGGCAAGCAGATAGCTGTTCCAGATACGGAACGCCACATACATTTTCA